>JAFYBI010000394.1 GCA_017540285.1 Clostridia bacterium
CTGAAATTCGACTGGAACGGGAAGGACGCGATCCCGCTCAGCCGCAAGGCGATCACCGAGAACGAGGAGATCTACAACAAGGAGCAGGTCCGCAACGAGATGTTCCTGCACCTCGGCTACTACGCGACGGAATCGAGCGGCCACAACAGCGAATACAACTGGTGGTTCCGCAAGCGTCCGGATCTGATCGAAAAGTACTGCACGCACGGCACCAACTGGAATCCGGGCCACGACGCCCTCGAGAGAAGAAAGGCCGTGCGGGACGAGACCACCGAGGAGCGGCACACCCGGGAGTTCGGCAGCTTTGATCTCGCGTCGTTCCCGCTCGCGCGCGGCGAGGAATATGCCGCGTACATCTTCAACGCCGTCTTCGGGGACAACGAAATGTTCCACTTCAACGGCAACGTCCGCAACTTCGGCCTGATCGACAACCTGCCCGCGGGGTGCTGCGTGGAGGTGCCCGTTCTCGCATCGAAGCGCGGACTCGAGCCGATCCACGTCGGCGCGCTTCCGCCGCAGCTGGCCGCGCTCAACAACGTCTCCGCGGCGTGCGAAGAGCTGGCGGTGGCGGGCGGCCTGGAACGCGATCCGCAGAAGATCTACTGGTCCTGCCTGTACGATCCGCTCACGGCGTCCGTGTGCTCGATGGCGGAGATCCGGGAAATGGTCTCGCGCCTCTTTGAAGCCAACCGCGACTGGCTGCCCGGCTGGACGAAATTCAACTGAGGAACCGAGAAAAGGCTTTCGCTCCTGCCGGATCCGGCGGGAAACGGAAGCCTTTCCGTTTTCAGACGGGGGAAGGGAGCCGTCCCCGCGCCGCACGGATCACAGCGTCTCTTCCTTCCCGTGCGCGTAAAAAATGCGTTTCGGATGCGCCGCGAGGATCCGCTCCCAATCCTGCCGGACCGCGGCGTCTTCTCCGTACGCCGGCAGGACCGCGCGCCGCTCGAGGTCTCCGACGAAAGCGTCCCCGCCGTCGAGAAGGACGGAGATGCTGTCGCGGCTGTGGCTGGGGGTGGAGACGATCTCCCCCGCGATCCCCATTTTGCCGAGAAACGCCCGGCTTCCGGCGCAGGGGAAGAGGACGGCCTCCCGCTCGTCGATCGGTTCCCACCGGAGCCGCGGCTCGCGTGCGAAGATGGGATCGGACGCGTGCACGTCCGCCGTCTGGGTATCCGCGAGCAGCAGCGTCACGCCCTGCCGCATCAAGGCGGAGATCAGGCCGATGTGGTCCGGGTGATAGTGGGTCGCGAGGACGAAGCGGATGTCGCGCACCACGACGCCCGCCGCCTTGATCGCCCGCCAGAAGGCAGGCAGCGTTCCCGCCCGGTCGGTGTCGACGAGCAGATACCCGCCCGCGCCTCCGAGCAGGAACGTATTCGTGTTTCCGTAGGTCAGCCGGATCATGTTTCCTCACCGCCCGGCATGCCGGACACGCACTCCCTTCCGCACAGCCGGACGTCGAAGCGGACGTCCGTTTTGTCGGGATCGCAGAGGATGCCGTAGAGCGTGAGCGTTTTCCCGGAATCACAGGGCGCGAGGGGCAGGTAGAAGGTGTGGTTCGCGTCGCCGCGCCGGACGAGGTGTTCCCAGACATTCGACTGGTATGCCGGCGCGCGGTCGGGAAAACCGACGGGCTCGCCCGTGCCGATATCCGCGGCACACCACGCGCATTCCCATCCGTGCGTGCCTTCCGCGGCGACGGCGAGATAATCCCCCGCATGGATCGCGGGAAGCGTGACGGTCAGGCTGTGTACGGCGGCGGGCCGGCAGCGGGAGGGATGCGGCTGGAGATTGTTCGCGAAGGGCTTCACCGGCGCGATCTCCCGCCCGTCCTTGAGGAAGCGGATCGCGTAGATGCGGTCCATCGGCTCCGGCAGGCGGAAGCGGCGCAGCTTCCCGACCGGATAGCACACGGTCAGGAGGCGGCCCTTCACCGGTATGATGCTGTGGATGCTGAAGCGGACGGCGGGAGAGACGAAGGCGGGATCCTTCACCGTGACCTCGGCCCGGCCGGTGGTCTTCCACGAAGCAATCCCCTCGGAATACTCGCCGGATTCCGGGAGGATGGCGGCGGGCACCTCCGGGATCGCATCGTCCGGCGCGAAGCAGTCGATCTCCACGGCGTCGCAGTCGAGCACGGCGCCGGCGTCGACGCGCAGACATCCGCCGAGGATCCGGAGACCGCCCGCATAGGTGCGGGACATCCCGTCGAAGAAGGTGTCCGGGCGTCCGTCGAAGGCGAAGGCCGCTTCCGTGCCGCGGGCGAGATAGGTTTCCTGCGCGAAGAAGGCGTCCCGGCAGGCGTTGACCTCGGGGACGGCGGAGGGACCGGAGCGGCGGATCGAGCGAGCCTCGAGCGAATCGTTGTCCGCGCCGAACATGGCTGCCTCGAGCAGTTCCGCCGCGCGCGCGGGCGTGACGTCCGCCGGCTTCATGCTGCCGAGGAGGACGGGGGGAGCGGACAGCGCTGCGGAACGCACCTCGACGGGCGAGCCGTCCGGCGCCTCCCGGATCACGCGGTAGGCACGGCCCTCGAGAACGGGGAAGGCTTCCTCCGGGCGCGCGATCTCAAAGAGATAGGCGCGGAAGGGAGCAAGCGTCACCTCGGTTTCGCCGTCCGCGGGGAAATCGCCGAGGAGCTCTTCCGTCGGATAGCGGCGGATCAGGCGGACCGGACCGTCTCCTTCGATCCCGCATTCCCGGAAGGAAAGCGTGAGCGTCCGGGGCGTCCAGGTGTCGTTGCCCGTGACGACGAACCGATGGGATCCGGAGCCGCGCGAAACGGCGGACGGACCGTAGGAGGCGGGCAGCGGGAAGCCGTCGACGAGGAGGGGCGCGGCCTGCCGGTGCAGGTTGAAGATCCGGGCGAGCAGGGGATATTCGTCGTCGCGGAGGAACCACGGGTTGCCGTAGATCTCCGGCGCGAGGATCATGGAGCGGCCGAAGGCCTGATAGATCAGGTCGTCCCCGAAATAGTCGAGGGAGGAGGAGAGGCAGACGCCGTGGTCCTCCGCCAGCCGCTCGAGCCCGTCGGGACCGATCGGAAGCCCGCGGTCGAAGATCCAGGCGCGGTGGTGCAGGCCGGTCTTCGTGTTGGCGGAGTGGACGTCGACGTAGGTCTCCGCGCCCTGCCAGAGGAAGGTGGTGACGTATTTCTCGGCGGAGTAGAGGTTCAGCCGGTGATTGAGGACGATGAGGTCGGGGGAATACCGCCGGCATTCCCGGAGCATTTTGCCGAAGATCTCGGCCTTTTCCGGGCGCAGGACCCCGCAGACGCCGTCCAGCTTGAAGAGCGCGAAGCGGTAGTCCCGGCAGAGTCCGACCAGGAATCCGTACCGCGCGGCTTCCTCCTCCGGCGTGTCCCCGAACCCGTCCGGGGAGCCCCAGAGTCCCATGCGGATCCCGGCTTTCGCGGCAGCTTCCGCGACGGGGGCGTAGCCGCGGGGGTACTGGCGGCGGAATTTCTCGCCGTTCGGGTCGCCGTAGCCCATCGACGCGCCGTCGAAGTTGCCCGCGTCCCAGGCGTAGATGCGGATCTGCATCCCGTATTCCCTCTTCAGCCAGGCGAAGAAGGCGAGATTGGTCAGGGTCTGGGCCTCCGTGGAGCCCTCGTTGGTGTTGTTGATCCAGGAGAAATACTGCGGTACCGACGGCGTGCGGCTGTCGGCTCCGGCGTCGGCGACTGTTTTTTTCGGCATGATGACGTCCTCCGTGAGCGTTTTCGTTCACGCGTATTATACCACGGATCGGCCCCTCTGGCAATCCCCCGCGGAAGAAAAACCGCGCGGAGCGCCGCGTTGTGCTCTGACAGGCGGCGGGGCCGATATGCCCGGGATGAGCAAAAGCCTGTCCCGCCGGCGAGGCCCTCTTCGCCATCCTGCATAAAGCTTCACCGCAGAAAACTTCGCGATTCGGGCGGATTTCAGCCGTTTTCCCCTTGACAGAAAATGCAAAACCGAGTATAATATGACCAGATGAGCAATGGCGTTCATTCCGAGAGAGGCGGGAATGGGCGCATTTTCTCTTTTCGCGGGGATCGGCGGATCCTCGCGGGATCATGTTCGGAATCGAGGTATCGCTATGAAAACATGCGCGGTCGTCGGCATCAACTGGGGCGACGAGGGCAAGGGAAGAATGGTCGATCTGCTGGCCGAGAACTACGACGTCGTCGTGCGTTATCAGGGCGGCGGGAACGCGGGTCACACGGTCGTCAACGAGCGGGGCCGGTTCGCTCTGCATCTGCTTCCGTCCGGGGTATTCCGGGAAGGGGTCATGAACATCCTCGGGAACGGCGTCGCGCTGGACCCGGAGAACCTTTTGACGGAGATCGAGACCCTCGCGAAAGCGGGCGTCGCCGTCACGCCGGACAATCTGGCCGTCAGCGAGCGGGCGTCGCTGTTCCTGCCGTGGCACCGCCGTCTCGACGAGCTCGAGGAAAAGCGGCTCGCGGACCGGCAGTACGGGTCGACGAAGCAGGGCATCGCGCCGTTCTACGCCGACAAAGCCGCGAAAAAGACCGTCCTCGCCGGGGAGCTCTTTCACCCGGAGGAGCTGCGGGAACACCTCGCGGAGCTGCTCGCCTGGAAGAACCTCACGCTGACGGGCGTTTACGGGGCCGAGCCGGTCACGGCGGATGAGATCGGCCGATGGGTCCGCGATTTCTGCGAACCGCTGAAACCGTTCGTGCGCGATACGGGCAGGATCCTGCGCGAGGCGGCGGCGAACGGGAAGAGCATCCTCTTCGAGGCACAGCTCGGCGCGCTGCGGGACATCGACTACGGCATCGTCCCCTACACCACGTCGTCGAATACGCTCGCGGCCTACGCGCCGATCGGAGCAGGCCTGCCGACCTTGAAGATCGACGAGGTCGTCGGCGTCGTGAAGGCATATTCCACCTGCGTCGGCGAGGGGCCGTTCGTGTGCGAACTCTTCGGCGCGGAAGCGGACAGATTGCGGGAGGCCGGCGCGGAGTACGGCGCGAAAACGGGCAGGCCCCGCCGCGTCGGACCGCTGGATCTCGTGGCGACCCGTTACGGCGTCGAGATGCAGGGGGCGACCGCGCTGGCCCTGACCAAGCTCGACGTGCTGAGCGATCTCGACGAGATTCCGGTCTGCGTCGGGTATGAGATCGGCGGACAGGTCACGGATCGCTTCCCGTTCCCGACGGAGCTTGCGGGTGCGAAGCCCGTGTTCGAGACCGTGCCCGGCTGGGGATGCGATCTCTCGGGCGCGCGGAAATGGGAAGAGCTTCCCGCGGCGGCACGGGCGTATGTGACGATGCTCGAGGAGGCCGTCGGCTGCCCGGTGACGTACATTTCCGTCGGGCCGGAGCGGGAGAGCCTTGTGGTGAGAGAGCGATGATTGCTTCGCAGGTGATGAGCGCCTGCGGCGCGCCGGGGAACGGTGAACACGTTTTCGTTTCTCAACTTCGCGAAGCGATTCATCACTTGCCGTACAGCGGGAATCATCCCTGTAAACGTAAACGCGCGCAGCGTCCATCACTCTTCAGCATACTGATCAAGAAGGAGTAACACCATGAATTATACCGCCGACGAGGTGCTGGAATACGTCCGGGAAGAGGACGTGAAATTCATCCGGCTGGCGTTCTGCGACGTGACCGGAAAACCGAAAAATCTGTCCGTGATGCCGGACGAGCTGCCGCGGGCCCTCGAGCGGGGATGCCCGTTCTATCCGGCTGCCGTGCGGGGATTCGACGGGGCGGGCAGTCTCCTCCTGCATCCCGATCCGACGACGCTGTCGGTGCTCCCGTGGCGTCCCGATCACGGGCGCGTGGTGCGGATGTATTCGACCGGCACGAAGCCGGACGGCGCGCCGCATCCCGCGGACACCCGGAGCCTGCTCCGATCCGCGGTACAGACGGCGGAGCGCGCGGGGGTGCGGTTCCGCTTCGGCGCGCAGCAGACGTTCTATCTCTTCCGGCTCGACGAGGAGGGCAATCCCACGAAGGAACCCTACGACCGCGCGGGCTATATGGACATCGCGCCTGAGGACCGCGGCGAGAACGTGCGGCGGGAGATCTGCCTGACGCTCGAGCAGATGGGGATCCGGCCCGAGAGCTCCTGTCATGAGGAGGGGCCCGGGCAGAACAAGATCGATTTCCGCTTTTCGGACGCGCTCGAGGCCGCCGACAACGCCATGACCTTCCGCACCGTCGTCCGGACCGCGGCGCACCGCAACGGCCTTGCGGCGGACTTCTCCCCCAAGCCGCTCGGAGACGCGCCCGGCAACGGCTGTCACATCAACCTCTCCGTGGAACCGCTCACGCCGTCCGCGAGCGCGAAGGAGGACCTGCTGGAGCCCGCCCTCGCCGGGATCCTTTCCGAGATCGCCGCGATGACCGTGTTCCTCGATCCGGCGGAGGCTTCCTATCTGCGCCTCTCGGGCCGTCCGGTGACAAAGATCGGCTGGTCGGACGAGGATCGCTCGGGGCTCGTCTGGATGCAGAAGGGACGCGCCGAGCTCCGCTCTCCCGATCCGGAGACCAATCCCTATCTCGCCTTTGCCCTGCTCGTGCTGGCGGGCGTCAGGGGGATCGGAGCGGGTCTCTCGCTGCCGGAAGCCGGCGGATCGTCCGGGACCCTGCCCGCCTCGCTCGTCGAGGCAAAACAGGCGGCTTCGGAGAGCGTATTCATCCGGGAAAACCTGCCGGAAGCGGTCCGCAGGGCATACGGCTGCCGGTAACGCCCAAGGTATGCTGCCCGAGAACCATGTTCGCCGGAAAGGAGGAGAGAGACCATGAAAGACGCGGAGCTTGTATACAGCGCGCTCGTCGTGTCCCCGCCGGGGAAGGTTTCGGACGCGCTGACGGAGCTTTTGCCCGAGGCGCGGTGCACGCCGGTCAAGACGGTGACGGACGCCGCGTCCGCGAGACGTCTCCTCGCGGAAATCGAAACCGATTTCGTCTTCGTCAACTCCCCCCTGCCGGATGAAAACGGCGTCCGGTTCGCCGGAGAACTCACGGAATCGGGCGGGACGGTGGTGCTGCTCCTCGTGCGGGCGGAGTCGCTCGGCGAGATCGACGAACGCGTCAGCCGCCGCGGCGTCTTCACCCTTTCGAAGCCGACGTCGAAGCCGGCGCTCGCCGAGGCGGTCCGGTGGATGCGGGCGGCCAGGGAACGTCTGCGGCGCTCCGAGAAGAAGACGCTGACGCTTGAGGAGAAAATGGCGGAGATCCGGCTTGTCAACCGGGCGAAATGGGCGCTGATCGCCTCCCGCGGGATGGACGAGGCCGAGGCCCACCGGTGGATCGAAAAGCAGGCGATGGACCGTTCGGTGACGCGGGGGGAGATCGCCGCGGAAATCATACGGGACAGCGACAGTCAGCAGGGAAAGGAAAGCAGTCATGGATAAGATCCTCGTGCTCGATTTCGGCGGGCAGTACAACCAGCTCATCGCGCGGCGCGTGCGGGAACAGCATGTCTACGCCGAGATCCGGTCCTGCCAAACGCCGGTTGAGGAGATCCGAAAGGCCGGTTACAGCGGCATCATCTTCACGGGCGGACCGAATTCGGTCTACGATCCCGCGTCCCCGCGATGCGGCCGGGAGGTGCTGGAACTCGGGATCCCCGTCCTCGGGATCTGCTACGGGTGTCAGCTCATGGCCGTGCTCGAGGGGGGAGAGGTCGTCTCGGCGGGCGCGGTGTCGGAGTACGGCAAGGCGGAGCTTACGCATACGGGATCGCCGCTGTTCGAGGACGTTCCCGCGGTCTCGGCCGTCTGGATGAGCCACACGGACTATGTGAAGACCGTTCCCACGGGATTTTCCGTGACCGGAGTGACCCCGAGCTGTCCCGCCGCGGCCATCGCGGACGAAGAACGGCGGCTGTACGGCGTGCAGTTCCACCCCGAGGTGATGCACACGGCGTATGGGAAGACCATGCTCCGAAACTTCCTCTTCCGCATCTCCGGCTGCGCCGGGGACTGGACGATGGAGGATTTCGTCCGCGCATCCGTAGAGAAATATCAAAAAGAACTCGCCGGGAAGCGGGTCCTCTGCGCTCTGTCGGGCGGGGTGGACTCCTCCGTCGCGGCGGTGCTGCTGCATCGGGCGGTCGGCGAGCGGCTGACGTGCGTCTTCGTCGATCACGGCCTTCTGCGCAAGGACGAGGGCGATCTCGTCGAGCGGACCTTCCGGGAGAAGTTCGAGATGAACATCGTCCGGGTGAACGCCGGGGAGCGGTTTCTCGCGAAGCTCGCCGGGGTGACGGAGCCGGAGAAGAAGCGCAAGATCATCGGCGAGGAATTCATCCGGGTGTTCGAGGAAGAGGCGAAGAAGATCGGGTATGTCCACGTGCTCGTACAGGGGACGATCTATCCGGATGTCGTGGAAAGCGGCGTCGGCGAGGCGGCTACGATCAAGAGCCATCACAACGTCGGGGGCCTGCCCTCGGTGATCGATTTCGACGAGATCGTGGAGCCCCTGCGGCTGCTCTTCAAGGACGAGGTGCGCGCGGCGGGGCTGGAGCTCGGGATCCCGTACGAGCTCGTCTGGCGGCAGCCGTTCCCGGGCCCGGGGCTGGCGATCCGCGTGCTCGGCGAGGTGACGGAGGAAAAGCTCGCGGTGCTCCGGGAGTGCGACGCGATCTTCCGGGAGGAGGTCCTCGCGGCGGGGCTGGAGCGGACGACGAAGCAGTATTTCGCGGTGCTGACCGACAGCCGCACGGTCGGGGTGATGGGCGACGCGCGGACCTACGGCTGCACGGTCGCACTCCGGGCGGTGGATACCGACGACTTCATGACCGCCGACTGGTCACGCCTGCCGTACGACGTCCTCGCGAAGGCCTCGAACCGGATCACGAACGAGGTGCGCACCGTCAGCCGCGTGGTGTACGACATCACGTCGAAGCCCCCGGCAACGGTGGAGTGGGAATGACGCCGACGGCATACTGGACGCACAACACCGCGTATCACCCGTGGATTCTGCGGCGCGTGCGGGGCAGGGGACGCATCCTCGACGTCGGCTGCGGAGACGGTCTGCTCATCGAACGCGCGGCGCCCGTCTGCGGGCAGGTGACGGGGATCGAGCCGCATTCGGACGCGGCGCGGCGCGCGCGGGAACGTCTTGCCCGCACGGAAAACGCCGCGGTGATCGAAGGAGACTTTTTCGGAACAGCCCTTCCCGCCGGGTCGTTTGACGCCGTGGTTTTCGCGGCCTCCCTGCATCACATGGACGAGGAGGCGGCGCTCCTCCGCGCGAAGGAGCTGCTCGCCCCGGGCGGGATCCTGCTTGTCGTCGGCCTGACGAAGCCGGCCGGGGCGGCCGATGTTCTCGTCGAAGCGGCGCGGGTGATTCCGGCGAAGATCGGATCGGTCCTGCACGGCGAGCGGCGCGGCGGCGAGATCGGCGTCCCGACAAAGTCTCCCGCGCATACGACCGCCGAGCTGCGCAGGATCTGCATGCGGACGCTCCCGGGCGTGAAATTCCGCCGTGGCCTGTACTACCGGGTCCTCGCGGAATGGGAGAAACGGGCGCGGCTCTGAACCGACGCCCCGGAGAGCGCATGCGGGCCGGACGGGGCGTTCCGTCCGTTTGGGACAGGATGGAGAGACGGGAGGACAAGATGGAACGATCCGCGATTCTGGCCGCGCTGCCGACGCTCCTGCGGGAGCGGTACGGGAGGGAAGACTTGTCCCTGCGGCTCCTGCGCGAGGGCGGCGGACAGACGTATCTGGCCGAGGGCGGGGAAAAGCTCCTCGTCAAGGTGATCGGACCCGCGTTTGCCGCCACGGCCCGGCAGTCCGTCTCGATCATGCGTTTTCTGGAAGAGCGGGGATTCCCCGTCCCGCAGACCGTCCTGACGCGCTCCGGCGAGGCGATGACGGAGCTTCCCACCGACGACGGGAACCGCCTCGTCACGGTGCAGGCATTCATCGAAGGGGACGAACCCGATCTGACCAAAAGAGCGGAGGACGTCGGCGCGCTCGTCGGGCGGCTGCACAATCTGCTCGCACAGTTCCCCGGCGAGGTGACCGAACACGGAAAGTCGTTCTTCATCGGGCGGTATCTCGATTTCCTCCGCCGGAAGGGTTATCCCCGGCTGGAAGAATACGAAGAACTGGGCGAGCGTCTCTGGCGGCGGGTCGAAGATCAGTGTCCGGCAGTCTGCAACGGGGATCTCCACCGGGGCAACCTCCTCGAGGACGGGGACGGGCAGATTTTCGTGCTGGACTTCGACACCGTGTGCCGCGCGCCGGTGCTGTTCGACGTGTCGGTGATGTGCGACATGACGGACTATTTTCACTTGCGGGAAGCGGACATCGATACCGCGAGCGCAGTGTACGAGCGGTTTCTCGCGGGCTACGGCGGCGTCCGCGCGCTGGATCCGGCCGAGCGGCGGTCTTTTTGCGACTGGGCCGCGATCCGGCACTTCCAGC
>JAFYBI010000395.1 GCA_017540285.1 Clostridia bacterium
GCGCCGTTCGTGCGAGATCCACCACACCTCGAAGACCATGACCGCGACCCTGGGACGCGCGCTCACCGCAACCTCGCTCATGTCTTCGCTCCTCAAGGACAGGGACAACACCCTCACGCTCCAGTTCCGCGGCGACGGCCCGGCGGGCAGCGTGATCTGCGTCGGCGACTACAAGGGCAACGTCCGCGGATATGCGGACAACATGGCGCTCGAGCTCCAGCCGAACGCACAGGGCAAGCTCAACGTCGGCGGCGCGATCGGGCGGGGAAGCATGTACGTCATCAAGGACCTCGGCATGAGCGAGCCCTACGTCGGTGTCTCGCCCATCGTCTCGGGGGAGATCGCGGAGGACGTCACCGAGTATTTTGCGGCCAGCGAGCAGACGCCCACGGTATGCGCGCTCGGCGTGCGGGTCGACCGGGACAACATGTGCTTTGCCGCGGGCGGGTATCTCGTCCAGCTCATGCCGGGCTATGACGAGGCGGACATCGAAAAGCTCGAGACCAACGTGAAAATGGCGGGCTCCGTGTCGAAGCAGATCGCGGACGGGCTCGACGGCGACGAGATCATCGCGATGCTCTTCGACGGCATCGAATACGAACTGTTCGACGAGTTCGACATCGCCTACGTCTGCCCCTGCGAGCGGGAACGCTACCTGCGCGCCCTCGTCTCGCTGAACGAAAAGGACATGCAGGAGCTGTACGATGCCGGAGAACCCGTCGAGACGCGGTGTCAGTTCTGCGGCAAAACCTACGTCTTCGAGCTCGGCGAGCTGCGGCAGGCGCGGGAAAAGGCCAGGGCCGAAAAAGAAAAGAACGATCCGACCGAAACGCCGGCCGGGGAAGAGAAAGGAGACGGGCAATGATCAAACTCGAACGGACCGCCGTCATGAATCTGGAAAACGCGCTCCGCGGCATGCGCAATCCCATGAACAGCTGGGCGAAATCGGACAGCTATACGGACGAAGCGGGCAACTACGTCGTCGGGGAAGCGGACCTCGATCTCGCCGAACGGCTGGCGAAGTCCGGAACGGATCACCGGAAATATCTGCGCATGATCTTCGTCTCGGTCGACGTGACCGCGCCGCTCTACTGGTGGAAGGAGTACGATACCTACAAAGTCGGGACCGTCGCGAACTCCACCTCCACGATGCACAAGATCCATGCCAAGCCGTTCAGCCGGGAGGATTTCAGCTGTGACCGCATGTCTCCGACGGCGCTTGCCTGCCTCGACCATACGATCGAGGTCCTCGAGGATCGCCGGCTGAAATTCCTTGAAACGAAGGACACGGCGTACTGGCACGACATGATCCAGCTGCTGCCGACGTCGTACAACCAGATGCGCACCACCACGCTCAACTACGAGACGCTTATCAACATCTATTACGCGCGCCGGAATCACAAGCTCCCCGAATGGCACGTCTACTGCGACTGGATCGCCGGCCTCCCCTACGCCGATCATTTCATCACCAATCTGAAATAGAAAGAAGAAATCCGCCCCCCTCGAGAGGACGGATTTTCTGTTATGCTTTTGAATGCTCGAATTCTTCCCGCAGGATCGCGTAATGCAGCCGGTCGTGATACGCGCCGCAGAACCACACCGCGCGCCGCTCATGTCCCTCAAGCGTGAAGCCGGAATCTTGCAGCGATTTCTTCGCCGCGTCATTGATGTCGAGCGTGTTTGCCGCGATGCGTTCCAGCCCGAGATACCGAAACCCGTAATCGAGGAGCAGGGCGAGGGCCTGTTTGCCGTAACCGCGGCCGCGATCCGCCATGCGCGCGATGCCCATCCCGACCGTGCAGTTCCGGTTCGTCCGGTCGATGTCCTGCAGGGCGATGTCGCCGATCACGCGCCCGGAGTCCCGCAGATAAATGCCGAGACGCACATTCCGCGTACCCTGTAAGTTCTGGATTTCTTCGAACCAACCGTCCGCACGTTCTTCGGAGAGCCCGAGATACGGCTGCTCTGTCGGGTGCTCAAAATCGTATTCCGTCTCCCTCCACAGCGTCCTGCAGTCTTCGCGGCTGAGGGTCGCGAGAACAATGTCTTTGCCTTGCAGTCTGTCCATCGATGTTTTCCTTTCCGATGTTAATTCATAAAATGCCCCGTGCAGACCGCGCCGTCGGTCCCGTCGAGCAGAACCGGGACGATCTCTCCGATCCCGGCTTTCCCGGGGATCCTCTTCAATTCGACGAAGTGCTCGCTGTGCCCGGAGCACATCCCGCCGACGCATTTCTCGACGAGGAGCATGACGGGCGACGCCCGGTGCGCTTCCGTATATTCCGCGAGGAGCTCGCGCCGGATCTCGGCCCCGACCGCTTCGAGCCGCGCCGCGCGGTCATGCTTGACGGCTTCCGGGACCTGATGATCCATGGCGGCTGCCTCGGTCCCCTCCCGCTTCGAGTAGGGGAAAATGTGCAGATGCAGGAACCGCGCCGCCCGGCAGAAGGCCTCGGTCTCTCGGTACTGTTCCTCGCCTTCGCCCGGGAACCCGACGATCACATCCGCCGAGAACGTGGCGTCGGGACGCGCGTCCTTCATCCGCCGGATCGCAGCCAGGACGACCTCGGCACGGTAGCGCCGCCGCATCGCCGCGAGGACGGGATCGCTCCCGCTCTGAACGGAGAGGTGAAAGTGCGGCAGCAGCTTCGGACAGTCCCGCGCGGCCCCGCAGAACACCTCGTTCATCACGGTCGGTTCGAGCGAGCCGAGCCCGATCCGTTCGATCCCGTCGATCGCCTGCACCTCCCGGATGAGCTGTGCGAGCGCGTGTCCGTAGGGCCTGCGGTCATCGAAATCCAGCCCGTAGGACGCCGCTTCGATGCCCGTGAGGATGACCTCCTTCGCGCCGGCTCTCGCAAGGCTCGCTGCTTCTTCGAGCACGAGGGCGGGATCCTTCGAGCGAACCGGGCCGCGCGCCTTGCGGATGAGGCAGTAGGAACAGCGGTTGTTGCAGCCGTCTTCGATCTTGATGTAGGAGCGCGTCCGCATCGGCGCGGTGAGCGTCATCTCCACGCCGTGCCGTCCGACGGGCGGGTCCACGTGCGCGGCGTTCTCCGGGACCTCCCCGCCGAGGATCGCGAGGACCGTGTCCGCCAGAGAAGCCTTCCCCTCGTTTCCGCAGACGTACACGACGCCGTCCGCCGCCGCGGCTGCCTCCGGGTCCACCTGCGCGAAGCATCCGGTCACGACGACGCGGGCTGCATTCTGCGCGGCGCGGCGGATCATCTGCCGGGATTTGCGGTCGCTTTCGGCGGTCACGGTGCAGGTATTGACGACGGCGACGTCCGCCGGATCGCCGAAGGGAACGATCCGGACGCCGGCCGAGCGCAGCCGCGCGCAGAGAGAATCGGATTCGTACTGATTGACGCGGCAGCCGAGCGTCAGGACGGAAACGGTGGCTTTCATCGGGCATGCTCCTTGATACAGCGGTTCCGGGCAATGAATGCCCGCTGTTATTTTACCATCGCCGGAGGGCAAAGTAAACCGTTTCGTGCGAAAAATTCCGGGAAAAAGAAAAAAATCTGTCCGGAAGGGTTGAAAACCCGCGGCGGATGGGGTATAATGATTCCAATACAAAATCATCCGAAAGGAACCATGACCATGATCAACTATGAGACATTCCACGTGGTGGATCATCCGCTCATCAAACACAAGCTTTCCATCATGAGAGCCAAGGAAACCGGCTCCAAGGACTTCCGGCAGATGCTTTCCGAGATCACCATGCTCCTGTGCTATGAACTGACGCGTGACCTTCCGGTGGAAGACGTGGAAATCGAGACTCCCGTCGCGAAGATGACGGCACAGCGCATCGACGGCAAGAAGCTCGCCATCGTTCCGATCCTGCGCGCGGGCCTCGGCATGGTCGACGGCATCCTCAACCTCGTCCCCGTGGCGAAAGTCGGTCATATCGGCATGTACCGCGACCCTGAGACGCACAACCCGGTCGAATACTACTGCAAGCTCCCCACGGACATCGGAGAACGCTATGTCATCGTCTGCGATCCCATGCTGGCGACGGGCGGTTCCGCTTCCGACGCGATCACGCTGCTGAAGCAGCGCGGCGTGAAGCAGGTCAAGCTCCTCTGCCTCGTCTCCGCTCCCGAAGGCGTCGAACGCTTCCAGAAGGATCATCCGGAGGTGGAGATCATCACCGCGGCGCTCGACGAACGCCTGAACGAACACGCGTACATCGTTCCCGGCCTCGGCGACGCGGGCGACCGTCTCTTCGGCACCAAATAAGAAAAGCACCCAAATCAGGCGGGGAATCTCGGTTTCCCGCTTTTCTTTTGACAGGAAACCGCATGAAACGCTTTGAAATCAACGAAAACGACGCAGGCCAGCGCCTCGACAAATTCGTCTCGAAGGTCACCGTCGGCATGCCGAAATCCCTCCTGTACAAGTGCATCCGGCAGAAGCGGATCAAAGTCAACCGCAGCCGCGCGCACGAGGGGGACATCCTCTCGCCGGGGGACGTCGTCGAGATGTACGTCCCGGACGAATTCTTCGAAGAAGGGAAGGGCGCGGCGGACTACGCAAAGGCGAAGATCGTCCCGACGATCGTCTACGAGGACGCGGATCTCCTGCTCTGCGACAAGAGGCCCGGGATCCTCGTGCATCTCGGAGACGAGGGCGATCCGAACCGCGCCGAGGCCGCTGAGCGGGAAACGCTTCTCTACGCCCTGACCGCGCTCCTCGCGAACCGCGGCGAATACGACCCCGCGGCGGAGAATTCCTTTGCGCCGGCGCTCTGCAACCGCATCGACCGAAATACCGGCGGCATCGTGATCTTGGCGAAAAACGCCAAGACCCTGCGCGCAGTCAACGAGGCCATCCGCGAGGACCGCGTCACGAAGTGCTATCTCTGCGCAGTTCACGGAATGCTGTGGGAGGAGTCGGTCCTCCGCGCGTGGCACCGCAAAAACAGCCGCACCAATACCGTCGAGGTCACGGACAGCCCGCTCCCCGGCTCAAAGGAGATCGTCACGAAGGTGAAGCCCCTTGCATACCGCCGGGAATACGATCTTTCGCTCTGCGAGGTGACGCTCGTGACCGGCAGGACCCACCAGATCCGCGCGCATCTCGCCCACATCGGCCATCCTCTTCTCGGAGAGGGGAAATACGCGAAGAACGCCGCGGACCGGAAGATGGGGTACAGCTCCCAGGCGCTCTATTCCTGCGCCGTCTCGTTCCGCTTTCCGGAAACCGAACCGCTTTCCCGGCTCAACGGGCGGGTGTTTGCGGTCGATCCCGCGGGCATCGATTTCCTGTCTCTCTTCCCGGAATTCGATTTCCGGCGGCATTTTCGCGAATCGGCGGAAAAGTGACCGAGATTTTGCCCTGATTTGCGCGGATATTTACAATTAAACCTTGTTTTTTGCGTGAATGTCGGCTATAATTGTGATAATCAGACAAAAATCCGGCATCGCACCCATGCCCGCGCGGCATGATTTCAGAGATACAGAAGAGGTGATCCCTTTTGGCATATACCTTCAGCGGCGGCATCCATGTCGAGGAGCACAAGAACACGCGAAAGTGCCGCATCGAGACCCTCCCGCCGCCCAAAACGGTGATAATCCCCCTGTCCCAGCACATCGGCGCGCCCGCCGTTGCGACGGTCAGCCCCGGCGAGGAAGTGACGCTCGGTCAGATGATCGGGAAGGTCGCGGAGGAGATGCTCGGCTGTCCCGTCCACGCGAGCGTATCCGGCAAGGTCCGGGAGATCGTCAAGAAGACCATGCCCACCGGCGCGACGGTCGAACATATCGTCATCGACAACGATATGAAGGACACGCCCTGTCCGGACATCAAACCCATTGAAAAAAAGCTGACCGACGTATCGACCGAGGAGATCGTTTCGATCATCCGCGAAGCCGGCATCGTCGGCATGGGCGGCGCGGCGTTTCCGACGTATGCGAAGATCAATTCCGCCCTCGGCAAGGTCGACCGCATCATCATCAACTGCGCGGAGTGCGAGCCCTTCATCACGGCGAACCACCGCCTCCTGCTCGAGCATCCCGCCTCCGTCATCAACGGCATCAAGATCCTTCTCAAAGCCCTCAGCGTCCACACCGCGTGGATCGCCGTCGAGGACAACAAGCCGGA
>JAFYBI010000396.1 GCA_017540285.1 Clostridia bacterium
GAAATACGGTCATGAGGAAGGCCCGCTGCCTGACGAGCTGTTCGAGCAGTACGGTTCATGGGAAGAAGTGATCTGGAAGGCGTTCAGCGCAAATCCCGGCATGGACGCCTGCCTCGGCCTGTACGACGAGTATTTCGATCTCTACGTCGCGTCCGGCATGATCGACGCGGAGGGCGAAACGGAGGCTTCGAGAGAATATGCCGCCGCCGCGCTCGCCGAGGCTTTCGGGCTGGACGGGAAAACGGCGGATGCGGATATGGCGTTCGGCGACGGGGACAGAGTGAGCGCGTGGTTCGCGGATTCCGTCGGAGCGGCCGCATCCGTCGGCATCCTGCGCGGATACGAGGATGGATCCCTCCGCCCGGACAGAGCCGTGACAACCCTCGAAGCCTATGTTCTTCTGGCGCGCTGCCTCGGTGCGGAGGCATATGACGGAGACCTCCCGGACGGGGTTCCGGCCTGGGCGGCGGCGGAGATCGGTTTCCTGCTCTCGGAAGGCGTTTTGACAAGTGCGGACGGCATCGCGTGGGACGAAGCTCTCACGGTGGAGCGGTTCGGCGAAATGATCCTTGCGAAAGCAGTCCTTCTTGCCTGAAGGCGCGAAGATGTGAATATTCTGCAAAAAAGCGGAAACAAAACGTAAAATTTCCTTTTTTCCGGCCATCCGGCGGGCGGCGTGTGGTATAATCAGCCCAGTGCGGATGCGCCGCCCGGAAGAAGGAGAGGCAGTTTTTCTCTCCGGCGGCCCGGCCTCCGTTCTCACGATACCGGCTTCGGCCGCAAGCAACAAAAGGAGACAAGCATGAAAAAACTGTCCGTATTTCTCGTACTGGCGATGCTGCTGTCCGCGCTCTGCATTCCCGCGGCGGCATCCGACACCCCGGAAGGCGTCGCGGTACAGGGCACGCCCGTGATCGACGGCACGATCGACGCGGCGTGGGCCGATGTTCCCGCCTATCCGATCGACCGGCTGAAGGACGGCCGGGACACGGGGATCACCTCCCAGTTCCGCGCCATGTGGCAGCCGGAAGCCCTGTACGTCCTCATTGAGGTCAACGACTCCGACCACAACTTCAACGGCGGTCCCTCCGTCGGCGACGGCATGGAGATCTACTACGACCTCCAGAATCTCAAGACCGCGGGTTTTGAGGACGATTTCCAGGCATATTTCGCCATGTGCGCGGACGACCCGACCGGGCTGACCTACGACGGATCCGGTTACGGCGCCGCCTGCCTGCAGGATGCCGCGACCGTTGCCATGACGACCACCGACGCCGGCTACGTCTACGAGGCGCAGATCCTGATGGAGCCCCTTGAAACCTCTCTCAAGGCCGGTCAGGTGATCGGCTTCGACATCCAGGTCAACGACCAGGCCGCGGGCGACACCGAACGGTCCGGCGCGTACGGCTGGGGCGATGACGTCAACAACGCATGGCAGGGCACGATGCTCTACGGCAACCTCACCCTGCAGGGAGGAGACGGCGCTGCTGCCTCCGCCGGCGGACTCACCGAGATCCAGGCGTTCGATTACAAGGAATGCGGGGAGAACACCAACGAGGAGCTTCAGTACAGCCACGAGGATCCCGATATCAAGACGGCCCTCTCGCTCAAGCCCCTGGACGGTGTGGACCCGGTCGGCACCTGGTATGATTTCGAGATTCCCGCGGCCGGCGGAGACACGGAATTCACCTTCCTTTACGCCGCGAACGGCGACCGGTACATGGATGTCACCTTCAATAATGAAACGAAGCAGGTGACCTGCCCGGATACCGGCAATTTCCAGACCTTCGACAAGGTTTCCGTGACCTTCGCGGGCGTTCCCGCCGGCACGCAGACCCTGCGGATCGCGGCTCCCGCGGACTACACCGATACGCACAAGACTCCGAACATCGACGTCATCTGGTACGGCGCGCCCGGCGCATCGGCTTCTTCCGCGGCGTCCGCGGGCGACATCGTGCGGGACGGCCTCGTCGCGTACTATGACGGCGCGAACAACCAGAACGGCTCCCAGGACAAGAACGCCGCGGTCTGGAAGGACTGCTCCGGCAACGGGCTGGACTTCGAGGTCGAACTGAACGACACGAACTACTGGACCGACAATGCGTTCCATATCGACTCCACCCGCAACTACCTCCCCGACGAGCTTGTGGA
>JAFYBI010000397.1 GCA_017540285.1 Clostridia bacterium
CCGTCTACACCGATCCCTTCACCTACATGAACGGGCTCCTGTCGGCGATGACCGGGAAGGAAGTGGCGGTCTGGCGGCGGGCGGAGCTGATGGGCACGGACGCGATCGGATGCGATCTGATATTCGCCACCGGACACAAAGGCTACAAAAAGACCGGATCCGGCGGCGCGAGCGTCGTTTTCACCGTCCAGATCGATTCAGACGACGCGCTGTACTGCTATTTCCCCTCGAAATGGCCGAGGGAGGCGACTTTGATGCTGAACGGCTCGAAGCTCGGCAAATACTTCGACGGGCTGGATTTCGCCATCCGGGAGCTCGGGAAGTTCCAGCCGGGCGAGATCGTGAACGTGTCGCTCGTGCTCAAAAAGGACGACATCTATATCCGCTCCGGCGTGCCG
Source organism: Clostridia bacterium (assembly GCA_017540285.1). GTDB lineage: Bacteria > Bacillota > Clostridia > Oscillospirales > CAG-272 > UMGS1696. The sequence goes on from JAFYBI010000397.1 coordinate 399, forward strand.
TGCTTCTGGTACTTCGACGAGGACGCCTTCGTGTCTGCCGTCGGGGAGCTGACGGACGGGAAGGCGGAGCTGTACGGCGAACGGGACGACGAGCTGTACGGCACGGTGACGGTCCCCGCGGGACGCAGCCTGCTCTTCACGACCATCCCCTACGACGAGGGTTGGGAAGTCATCGTCGACGGACGGCCTTCCGCGGCGATCTCCGTGCTGAACGACACCCTGCTCGCCGTGCGGATCAATCCCGGAGAGCACGAGCTCCGCTTCCGCTACAGGCCCGCCTGCGTGAGAAACGGATGGATCCTGACCGCCGCCGGAGGGATCCTGCTGCTCGCAGGCTGCTTCACCGAGGGCATGATCCCCGTCACTCCCGCGAAACGAAAGAAGGAATACGATGATTGAGACTTTATACGGACAGATCTTCGAGCTTGACGCCGCCGCATCGGCCGCGGTGATCGAATGCGCCGGGGTGGGATACCGGGTGACGGTGACCTCACGGACGCTCTCGAAGCTCCCCTCCCCGGCATTCGCGCCGGACGGATCGAAGCTCGCCTCCCCCTTCGTCCGGATCTACACCTACATGGCGGTGCGCGAGGACGCGGTGGAGCTGTACGGCTTTTCCGACCGGGACGAGCTCTCGATGTACCGGCTGCTGCTGACCGTATCCGGCGTCGGTCCGAAGGCTGCGCTCTCCATCCTCTCGCTGCTGCCTCCGAACAGGCTGGCACTGGCGGTCGCGTCCGGCGACACGAAGGGCATCTCCCGCGCGCCCGGAGTCGGAGCCAAAACGGCGGCAAGCGTGGCGCTCGAGCTGAAGGACAAGATCCCCAAGCAGTTCCCGCAATTCCTCGCCGCCTCCGCGGACGACGGAGAAATCGCGCCGCGGCCGCCGAAATCCGAGGGACCGGACGCGTCGGCGGAAGCGAGGGAGGCTCTGGCGGCGCTCGGCTATTCCAGATCGGAGATCGCCGCCGCCATGAAGCACGTGGATCCGGCGGCCGGAGTCGACGGCATCATCCGCGCCGCGCTGGCCGTGCTTTTGAAAAATTAAGGAGTAAACCGTGGACGAAGAATTTGACTTTGAGAACCGGATCATGTCGTCCTCCTATACCCCGGAGGATTGCGACAACGTAAACGCCCTCCGCGGGAAGACGCTGAACGAGTACATCGGACAGGAGAAGGCGAAGGAGAATCTGAAGATCATCCTCGGCGCGGCGAAGCTGAGAGGGGACGTGCTCGACCATATGCTGTTCTACGGCCCGCCCGGACTCGGCAAGACCACCCTCGCCTACATCATCGCGAACGAAAAG
>JAFYBI010000398.1 GCA_017540285.1 Clostridia bacterium
CAGTACGGCGGGATGCAGATGAAGACGATGTCCGGCTTCACCTCGTCGTACATTTCGAGATAATCGGTGTAGGCCTTGCCGCTCCCCGCCCTCTGGACGAAGGATTCGGCACGCTCCGGGATCAGATCGCAGAAGCCCGCGAGCTCGATGATGTCGCCGAAGCCGAGGAAGTGCCCGAGGTGATAGGTGCCGATGCCGCCGCATCCGATGATGGCCAGTTTCTTTTTCATGACGAATCTCCTTTATGATTGATTCTTGTGATTCTTGGCGTTATTGGTTTTCGTACGCGATGATCTCGCCGATCTCGCCGGCGACTTTTTTGTAGTAGTCATCCCAGGACATGTCGGGATCTGCCTTGCCGACCTCGCCGGTGAGGTATCCGTCGAAGCCGCCCGCCTTCAGCGCGGGGATGATCGCCGCCCAGTTCGCGGAGCCGTGCGTGATGTCCTCCCAGGTGCCGCCGGAGTTGATCCCGCCGTACCGCTTGTAGTCCTTGACGTGGACGTATCCGATGTGCCCGGCGAGGACCTCCGCCCAGTATTCGGAGACGGAGAAGGCGAGCATGTTCCCGGCGTCGAAATACGCGCCGATGGACGGGGAGCCGATCTCCTCGATCATGGACTTCATGTCGTACGGGGAGAGGAAGAAGCCGTTCCAGACGTTTTCCAGCCCGACGAAGATGCCGGAGGCCTCGATCTCCTCCCGGACGGACTTGTAAAACGCGATGCTCGTCTCCCGCGCGCCCTTGAGCGTGAGCGAGCCGTTCATGCCGCCCGGGACCGTCAGAATGCCGCCCGCGCCGAGCGACCTGGCCGCTTCGATCTGCTTCCGGAGCAGCTTCCGGTAGTCCTCCCAGCGGTCCGGGTGGCCGCTCATGCCGCCGGAGAGGGACGTCGAGATGCTGACGACGGGCAGGGCATACTTTTCGCTGAGCGCGCGGATCGCGGCGTAATCGGCCTCCGTCGTCTCCATCGACAGCGCGTGCGCGCCGCCCGGTCCGTCGACGTTGAGCTCGATCCCGTCGAATCCGGCGCGGGAGACGGCCTCGAACATCTCCTCGAAGCTCGCCGAGCCCTCCACCGTCCAGGCATTCAAAGATTTTTTCATAGAGAACCCTCCTCTGATGGGTTTGATGCGCTTCACGGAATGGACAATTCGGAAAAAGAAGCCGGAGCGCGCAAGAATTTACGGATTCGACTTTCATTTCCGCTGAAAACAGTATATACTAAGAAACGGGAACTGTCAAGAAGAAACGGCAAAAAAACAGACATAGACGGGACGTTTTTTATGAAATTCATCCACACATCCGACCTGCATATCGGACTGCGGCTCTGCGAAGCGCCCATGAACGGCGAGATCGAAGCCGTGCTCGACGCCGTCCGGGAAATCGCCGTGCGGGAAGCGTGCGCCGCGGTGATCGTCGCCGGGGACATCTACGACCGTGCGGCCCCTTCCTCGGAGTCCGTCGCGCTCTTCGACCGGTTCGTCACCGGGCTGACGGCGGCGGGCATTCCGATCCTCGCGATCCCGGGCAACCACGACTCCGCCGAGCGCGTGGGCTATCTCTCCGCGCTCCTCGACCGGGCGGGCGCGCATTTTTCGCCGGTTTACGACGGGGATGTGCGGCCCGTGACCCTTTATGATGCGGACGGCCCGGTGGATTTCTGGCTCCTGCCCTTCTTCCGGCCGGTCGAATACCGCGCGGCGGTCGCGGGATCGGAGAAGGAGGACTGGGGCGAGGCTGCGGCGGAAGCGATCGGGCGTCTCGCGATCGATCCGGAGCGCCGCAGCGTCCTC
>JAFYBI010000399.1 GCA_017540285.1 Clostridia bacterium
GAGGACGACCTCGTAGCCCTCCTCCTTCAGCGCGAGGCAGGCCTGGGTACCCGCGTAGTCGAATTCCGCCGCCTGCCCGATGACGATGGGGCCGGAGCCGATGATGCATACTTTCTTGATATCCGTTCTCTTAGCCATGGATTCTCTCCTTATACAGTATGGACAGATTTTCTTTCGTTATTCCGGTACAGGATCCGTCCGGCGCGGGCGGTCAGGACGCAGACGCCGGAGAAGACGGTCCCCTCGAAGGGCGTCGCCCGCCCCATCGACAGGAAGGACGCCGGATCGACGGGAGCCTCCGCCCCGAGATCCCAGACCGTGTACGCGCCGTCGAGCGGGATCCCGAAGCGGGTCCGCGGATTCCACGCGAGGAGGGCGATGAGATCGTCGAGGGAGCAGATCCCCTCCTTCACGAGCTTCGTGAAGAGCGCGGGGAAGGCGACCTCGAGTCCGACCACGCCGAAGGCGCTCCCCGCGAGGCCCCGGGACTTCTCCTCCGCGGTATGCGGGGCGTGGTCCGTCGCGATCATGTCGATCGTCCCGTCGCGGATGCCTTCGAGGAGGGCTTCGCGGTCCGCGGGGGATCTCAGCGGCGGATTCATCTTGAAGCGCCCGTCCTCCCGGAGATCCCCGTCGTCGAGGATCAGGTAGTGGGGCGCGGTCTCGCAGGTGACGTTCACGCTCTCGGCCTTTGCCGCCCGGATAAGTGCGACGCTTTCTTTCGTCGAGATGTGGCAGACGTGGTAGGCGCATCCGGTCTCCTTCGCGAGGCGCAGATCGCGGCGGATCGGCCCCCATTCGCTCTCGGAGGGGATACCCCGGTGACCGTGCGCCCGGGCGTAGTCTCCGTCGTGGATGTACCCGCCCCGGAGCAGGGAATTGTCCTCGCAGTGAGCCGAGAGGATCTTCCCGAGCGCGGCGCACCGCTCCATCAGCGACCGCATCATGCTCTCCGACTGCACGCCGCGTCCGTCATCCGAGAACGCGACCACGTCCGGCGCCGTCGCCTCGAGATCGGCCGGTACCTCGCCCGCTTCGCCGACGGTCAGCGCGCCGTAGGGCAGGACGTTCACGCCGGTATCCGACTGCCGGATGGGGGCGAGCACGGCGTCGAGGTGCTCCCGCGAATCGGGGACGGGGTCGAGGTTTGGCATCGTGCAGACCGCGGTATAACCGCCGTGCGCCGCCGCCCGGGACCCGGTGACGACGGTTTCTTTATAAGAAAAACCCGGCTCTCGAAAATGCACATGCACATCGCAGAAACCGGGGAATACGGCAAATCCGTTTGAAAGGAGGACATTCTTGAAATCGTCGTCAAAATTCCGGCAGAGGGAAGAGAATTCCGCCTCGAGGGATGCGCGCGTCACGGTGAGCTTGCCGGTCATGGGAATACCTCTCTTCCAGAACCTGACGGGACCGCGCGGGCATGACGGCACAGGGATCCCTCACGGGATCCGCGGACACAATCTTGCCGACCGCACGGGATCGATTTAAAGATCGTTCTTGGTTCGTCCGATATTATACCATGGATCGCGGGTGGTGTCAATCGGAGAATTGCACGGATGTGTGAATTTTCGCCCCGGATTTTAAGAAGATTTACCGAGGCGGGAACCGGACGAGCGCTGCCGGAAACGGCAAAAAGGCCGCCGCGGTCCCGAAGATCCGTGCGGCAGCCAAGCCGTCATCCGAGCTTGTCGATATAGTCGGCGATCAGCGATGCCGCGCCGTCGATCCCGATGCGGTCCGTCGAGATCACGAGGTCGTATTTGTCCGCGCGCCCCCACTTCTCGCCCGTGTAGTAGCTGTAATAGTTCGCTCTCCGCTTGTCCGTCTTGACGATCAGGTCCTTCGCGGCGGGCTCGGTCAGATCGTGCCGCTCCATGACCGTTTTCACACGCGCGTCGAAGTCCGCCGTGATGTAGACGCGCACGAGGTTGTCCCGCCCGGCGAGCACATAGTCCGCGCACCGCCCGACGATGATCGCGCCTTCCCCGGATGCCGCCAGATCCTTGATGATCTCGCTCTGCACGACGAAGAGCCGGTCGTTGATCGGCAGGTTCACGCGCTCGAGCCCGTGGTTGTAGATGGACGACCCGAGCGCCAGCGTGTAGAGCAGGCTGTTCGCCGCCTTTTCGTCCACGTTCTGCAACGCTTCGGAGCTCAGACCGCTCTTCTGCGCCGCGAGGGTGATGAGGTCCTTGTCATAGAATTTCCATCCCGTGCGCTCGGAGAGAAGGCGTCCGACCTCCCTGCCGCCGCTCCCGTACTGTCTCGCGATGGTGACGATGCAGTTTGCCATGCGTGTGCTCCTTTCTGTCTCGTTTGATCCGATGTCCGTTTCGTCTTGATTCAGTCCCGTTCCCGCTCTTCGAGGGAGGTGATGAGGCCGACGCGGCGGGCATGCTTGCCGCCCTCGAAGTCCGTCTCGATAAAGGTCTCGGCCAGCTCCCACGCAAGCCCTCGCCCACGACCCGCGCCCCGAGGCAGAGGACGTTCGCGTCGTTGTGCAGGCGCGTGTGGCGTGCGCTGTACGTATCGGAGCAGCAGGCCGCACGGATCCCGCGGATCTTGTTCGCCGCCATGCTCATGCCGATGCCGGTCCCGCAGCAGAGGATGCAGAGATCCCCATGGCCCGCGAGGAGGGTCCGGCACCCCGCCTCGGCGTAGACCGGATAGTCGCAGCTCGCCGTCGAATCGGTCCCCGCGTCGACCGTCGGATAACCGGCGGCTGCGAGGTGAGCCTTCAGCGCCTCCTTCAGGGGGTATCCCGCGTGATCCGACGCGAGGACGATGGTTTTCTTCATAGCGATCCCTCCGATCCGTTGTTCTGCTTCGCGAGCCGCTCCTCGCGCTCCCGTTCCGCCTGCGATTTCCGCAGATAGACCGGGGCGAGCGCGGCGTCCGTGAATCCCGCTCTCTCAGCCTCCGATGCCGCCGCATAGATCTCGTACGCCCGGGCCGCGATCCCGTATGCCGACGGTACCCGGAGCCTCTCCGGCGTGACGGCGGCCCCGACGGGAAGATCCCCCCGTCCGGCCATCATCGCATAGGCGTCGCCCGTGAAATAGAGGCGCTCGCCGCCGTAAGTGCCGAGCTTTTCGATCAGCCCGTCTGCCGGGATCTGCTCGTCCGCCGTGAGCCGCGTGACCGTGCCGTCCGCCGAGGTGCGGAAGAGGGCCGTATAGACCATCCCGCGGCGCGCGTCGATCACCGGGACGACCAGGGCGTCGATCCCCGCGAAGGAATACGCCATCCCCTCGAGCGAGGAGACGCCGACGCAGGGGATCCGGTCCGCGAACGCCAGCCCCTTCACCGCGGAGACGCCGATGCGCACCCCCGTGAACGAGCCGGGCCCGACGGTCACGGAAAGCAGATCGAGGTCGCCGATCCCGGTGTCCGCCGCCCGGAGAAGGGCTTCGATCATCGGCAGGAGCGTGACGCTGTGCGTGTCCGTCCTCACCGACGATTCCGCGAGGAGCGTTTTGTCCTCCGTGATCGCGGCGGCCGCGGTCTTAGCAGAGGTGTCGACTGCCAGAATCCTCATAGATCCTCCCCCTCTCCGAGACCGTCCACCGAGATCCGCCGGGAGGCCTCGCCGGTCTTCTCGATCGCCACGCGGACAGCCTCTTCGGGAAGATCCCCGCCGAGACGCTCGCTCCACTCCGCGACGGAGATCCCGCGGGCGAGGTATTCGTCAAACCCGAACCCGTCGAGCTCCTCCGCGTCCGCGATCCGGTAGAGATCGAAGTGGAAGAAGGGGACGGGCCCCCGCCGGTATTCGTTCACGATGGTGTACGTCGGACTCTTGACGCGGCTCCCCGGCGAGAGCACGGAGGCCATGCCCCGCACGAAGACGGTCTTGCCCGCGCCGAGATCGCCCGTCATCGCGACGAACGACGGCGTCCCGCGCCGCGCGAGAAGAATCCCGAGCCGCCGGCCGATCTCTTCGGTCTCTTCCGGTGTGTTGGTGATGAATTCCATGTCTCTGTCTTTCTTTTCTCGTTTTCCGTCTCTATTATAACACAAAACCGGCCGCCTGTAAACCCGCCCGCGGCAAAAAAACCGGCATATCCCGCCGCCCGGCCGCATAGATATAGGGTCAGGAGGGAGGGGTAGCATGGAGAACGGTTACAGACGCGCGCTTCAATACCTGCCCCCGAGGCTGGCGGACGCCGCGGCGCGGTGTGCGGAGGGATCGGCCGTCACGGAGATCCGGCTCCGCGCGGGCGGACTGTGTACCCTCACCGCGGACGGAAAGAACCTCTCGACAGGCGTCCTCTGTCTGCCCGGCGAGATCGAGGAGACCGTCGTGCGGCTCACGGGCGGTTCGCTTTACGCCGAGGCGGATAACATCCGCGAGGGCATCATCACGGCGGAGGGCGGCATCCGGGCGGGGGTGTGCGGACGGGCCGTCGCGGAGGGCGGGCGGGTCCGGGCGGTGAGGGACATCACCTCGGTCAACCTCCGCATCCCCCGGCGGGTACCGGGCGCGGCGGACGCTCTGGTGCCGCATGCGCGGGCGGGGAAGAGCATCCTCGTCTATTCGCCCCCCGGACGCGGCAAGACCACGGTGCTGCGCGAGCTCTGCGTCCGGCTGGCGTCGCGGACCTCCGGCATGCGGATCGCGGTGATCGACACCCGGTGCGAGCTCTCGGCGGCGTCGGAGGAGGCGGTCACGGCGGACTTCTTCCGGGGCTATCCCCGCGCGGCGGGCATGGAAGCTGCCGTCCGGTCGATGTCGCCGGAGCTCTTGATCTGCGACGAGCTCGCCGGGGAGGAGGATGCCCGTGCCGTGCGGGGTGTCCGGGCGTCGGGCGTCGCGGCGGCGGTGAGCGTCCACGCGTCCTCGGAGGCGGATCTCGGCCGGAATCCCGCCGTGGGTGCCCTGCTCTCCGACGGGCTGTTCGACGTCCTCTGCGGGATCCGCGCGGACAGGCGTCCCGAGGTGCGCGTCCTTGCGTGAGATCTGGATCCGGACGGCGGGGGCGGTCCTGCTCCTCGCGGCGTCGATCGGGTTCGGGGCGGCGAACATCCGCGCGGAGCGGAACCGGCTGCGCGAGCTGGACGCGCTCCTTCGCCTCGTGCGGGATATCCGGGAGAACATCGAGCACTTTTCCCGGCCCCTCGGCGAGATCTGGGCCCGCTTTGACGATCCCGTCCTCGAGGCCGCGGGTTTTCTGACCCTTCTCCGGCAGGCGGGGATGGAGAGGGCTGTCCGGGAATCGCCGCTCACCGCGGACGTGCGAACGGTGCTCGGCCCGTTTGCCTCCTCGCTCGGACGCGGCTACCGGGAGGAGCAGATCGCGCTCTGCCGCTATACCGAGGAGAAACTGTCGGAGATCGCGCAAAGGCTCGCGGAATCCGCCCCGGACCGGGAACGTCTCTGGCGGACGCTGCCCGTGCTCGCGGCGCTTTCCCTGATCCTCGTCAGCCTGTAGTGGAGGATGAAAACTTGGATGTCACGCTTCTTTTCAAAATCGCCGGGGTCGGCTTCCTCATCGCCGTGGCGCATCAGATCCTGCAGAAATCCGGGCGGGACGAGATGGCGCTACTCCTATCCCTCAGCGGCATCGTCGCCGTGCTCTTTCTGCTTGTCGGCAAGATCGGGGAACTCTTCGGCGAGATCCGTTCGGTCTTCGGCCTGTGATGTTCACGGCTGCCGGGGTCGCTCTGTGCGCGCTCGTCTGCCTCGTCACGGTCCGGGAGGTGCGGCGGGAGTGGGAACCGTATCTGCTCCTCGGCTTCGCGCTCTTCTTTTTCTTCCTGACCCTGCCCGGCGTGCGGGAGAGCGTGACCTTCGCGGCGGCTCTGACCGACAGGGCGGGAGACGGGGCCTC
>JAFYBI010000400.1 GCA_017540285.1 Clostridia bacterium
GAATGGAGGGTGGAATTTTGAAAAAACTGACGGTTGCCGGGATCGGCGCGGGGAATTACGAGGGCCTGACGGTGGCGGCGCTGCGTGTGCTCGAGGCGGCGGACGTGATCGTCGGATATACGGTGTACTGCGATCTGATGAAGCCGTATTTTCCCGACAAGACATGGATCGCCACGCCCATGATGCAGGAGATCGAGCGCTGCAGGCTCGCACTGGCGACTGCGGAGGAAGGAAAAAACACCGTCATGATCTGCTCGGGCGACGCAGGGATTTACGGCATGGCCTCCCCCGTGCTGGAGCTGGCGGAGGAGTACGGGGCGGAGGTGGAGATCGTCTCCGGCGTGACGGCGGCCTGCTCCGGTGCGGCGCTGCTCGGCTCCCCGCTGACGGCGGACTTCGCCGTGATCAGCCTCTCCGATCTGCTGACGCCGTGGGAGACCATCGAGAAGCGGCTTGAAGCTGCCGCGGGCGGCGATCTCGTCACGGTGCTCTACAATCCGGCGAGCAGGAAGCGCGCCGACTATCTCAGCCGGGCGTGCGCGGTCTTCCTGAAATACCGTCCCGCCGAAACCGTCTGCGGCATCGCGCGGAACATCGGACGGGAGGGCGAGGAAGCCAGGCTCCTTTCGCTTGCGGAACTTGAGAGGTATGCCGCCGACATGTTCACGACTGTCTTCATCGGAAATTCGGCGACGAAGGTGATCGGCGGGAAAATGGTGACGCCGCGGGGGTACCGGCATGCGTGAGAAGATCTGTCTCTTTGCCGGGACGACCGAAGGGCGTCAGCTGGCCGAACTGCTCTCCGGGGCTGCGGACCTGACGGTCTGCGTGGCGACGGAATACGGTGAAGTGATGCTTGACGGGATCCCGGACATCGCGGTCCGCACGGGGCGCATGACGGCCGGTGAAATGGCAGCCTTTTTTACGGCAAGTCACTTTTCCCGCATCCTCGACGCGACGCATCCCTACGCCGAGCTTGTGACCGAGAACATCCGTGAGGCAGCCGAGACGGCCGGGATCCCCGTGATGCGCATCCTGCGGGACTGCGACGGAACGGTGGCCGGGGCAGAATATGTGCCGTCGGTCGAAGCGGCCCGGGACTTTCTCCTGAACCGGGAAGGCCGTATATTTCTGACGACCGGCGCGAAGGAGCTTGCCTCCTATACCGGTCTCGACATGGAGCGGGTATGGGCCCGCGTCCTGCCAACGCAGTCTTCCCTCGAAGCCTGCGCCGCGGCCGGGATCCCCTCTTCCCACATCATCGCCGCGCAGGGGCCGTTCTCCGAGGAGATCAACCTTGCCGAGATGAAGCAGATCGGCACACGGTACATGGTCACGAAGGCGTCCGGGAAGGCCGGCGGGTTCGGTGAGAAGATTCGGGCGGCCAAGGCGCTGGGCGTCCTCCCCGTGATCGTGGGACTGCCGGAACAGACCGATGGCCTCTCCCTTGACGAAGCAGCCGCGGAGCTGGGGAAAACCCTGACCCTGCCCGGACGGAGGGTGACGGTGATCGGCATCGGGCCGGGCGGGACAGGCTGCCTTACCGGCGAAGCCCGCGACGCGCTGCTCGCCTGCGACGCCGTGATCGGCGCGCGGTCGGTAGCAGAGTCCGCCGCCGTCGGAAAGCCCTTGTTCTTTGAATTTCTTCCGGACAAAATCCGCGCCGTCCTCGATGAGCATCCTGCCATCCGCCGTGCCGCCGTCGTCATGCGCGGGGACACGGGCTTTTTCAGCGGGACGAAAAAACTGCTCGGCGCGCTTGGCGGGTATGAGGTGACGCTCCTGCCGGGCGTATCCTCCGTATCGCTGTTCGCCGCGCGGCTCGGAATAAGCTGGGACGATGCGTCGCTCGTCTCCCTGCACGGGCGGGATTCGAATCTGATCCATGCGGTCACCGCCTCCCGCAGGGTCTTTGCGCTGACAGGCGGAGAGAATACGCCCGCTGTCCTCTGCGCGCGGCTGTGCGCGTTCGGGCTCGGACACCTGAAAGCCTCCGTAGGGGAAAGACTGTCCTACCCGGATGAGAAGATCACAAGGGGGACGGCGGAAGAGCTGGCTTCCGGCAGTTACGACGCGCTCTCCGTGCTTTATATCGAAAATGAAGCGCCGGACTTCCGCGTCCGTCACGGGATCCCCGACGACGAATTCATCCGCGGCGACGTCCCGATGACGAAATCCGAAGTCCGGGCGGTATCCATGGCCGCGCTCGATCTCCCGCCGGACGCGGTCGTCTATGACATCGGCGCGGGTACCGGATCGGTATCGGTCGAATGTGCGCTGACGGCATACGACGGGCGGGTCTGGGCAGTCGAAAAGGAAGCGGACGCGGCGGAGCTCGTGCGTCAGAACCGGCTGAAATTCCGGGCTGAGAACATCGAGGTGGTTGAAAGCACCGCTCCTGACGCGCTCGAAGCGCTTCCCGCGCCGACACACGCCTTCATCGGCGGCTCCTCCGGAAACCTCCGCGACATCATCGCCGCGCTGCTCCATAAGAATCCGGACGTGCGGATCGTGCTGAACGCCGTGACCCTCGAGACGCAGGCGGAAGCGCTGTCGTGCGCCAAGGAATTCGGATTCGCCGTCTGCGAGACCGTATCGGTGATTGCGGCACGCGCCCGCAAGCTGGGGCGATACCACATGATGACGGCTCAGAATCCGGTCTCGGTGATCACCCTCGCGGGAGGAAAAGTACAATGAAAGAACGGATCCTGCTCCAGACGGCAGCTCTCTGCCTCGGCTTCCTGATCGACTTCTTCGTCGGGGATCCCTATTCGATCCCCCATCCGGTCGTCGCGATCGGCAAGCTGATCTCCTTCCTCGACCGGAAGCTGTGCCGCGGCAATTCCAACCCGAAGGACATCGGCCGCGGTATCTGCACCGTGATCCTCGTGACCGTCATCTCCACCGGCATCCCCGTGCTCCTGCTAGAGGGGGCGTGGCGGCTGCACCCGATCGTCTATCTGATCCTGAACAGCATCATGTGCTGGCAGATCCTCGCGGCACGTCAGCTTTACCGGGAAGGAAAGAAGGTCCAGAAGGCGCTGGAAAAAGGCGACACGGAGGGTGCCAGGTATGCCGTCTCCATGATCGTCGGCCGCGACACGAACGTGCTCGACGAGAACGGCATCTGCAGGGCGGCCGTCGAGACCGTGGCGGAAAATACCTCGGACGGCGTGATCGCGCCGCTCTTCTGGCTGATCCTCTTCGGTGCGGCGGGCGGGTTCTTCTATAAGTCGGTCAACACGATGGACTCGATGCTGGGATACAAGAACGAAAAGTATCTGTATTTCGGACGTGCCGCCGCCAGGACCGACGACGTCGTCAACTACATCCCGGCGCGTATCTCCGCGCTGCTCATGATCCTCGTCTGCCCCCTCTGCAGGCTCGACGCGAAGAATGCCTGGCGCATCTTCCGGCGCGACCGGTACAAGCATGCCAGCCCCAATTCCGCGCAGACCGAATCGACCTGCGCGGGCGCGCTCGGCCTGCGGCTGGCCGGGGACGCGATCTACGGCGGCGTGCTGCACAAAAAGGAATTCATCGGCGATCCGATCCGGGAGATCGAACCGGCGGATATTACCCGTGCGGGCATACTGATGTATGCGGCTTCGCTTGCGATGCTGCTCCTCGGCGTTCTCATACGGGGACTTGTGGTGTTATTATGCTTCTGAACCGGAAAAATCCCCACGGCGGGGACATTTACGCAAACCGGGCGATCCTTGATTTCTCGGCCAATATCAACCCGCTTGGAATGCCCGAGGCTGTGAAGGAAGCGCTCATCCGGGCGGCGGGACATGCGGACGTCTATCCCGATCCCCGCTGCGGCGCGCTGCGCGAAAGGATCGCGCAGGCAGAGGGGGTTCCCATGGACGGCATCCTCTGCGGCAACGGCGCGGCGGAACTGATTTATCTCTATGCATA
>JAFYBI010000401.1 GCA_017540285.1 Clostridia bacterium
AGCGCGCGGGAATAGCGGCCCCCCGCCTCGGAGAAGAGCGCGCTGTAAGCGGTCACGCACGAGAGCGATCCGCCGCCCGGCAGCCAGTAGAGAGCGTAGTGGCGGGAAGAGAAGTCCCAGAGCACATGCGCCGCGCCTGCGGGGGGATCCCGGCGTTCGGCCTTGCTGTCCCACACGGAGCCGCCCGTCCCCGCGGAACGATTGAAGAGGTCGTAGAATTCATGATCGGAGCGGTACGGGAAATCCTCGAGGGAGAGGAACGCGGCGCGGAGCCTGTCCCACCCGGAGGTGAACGCGATGAAGTTGTCGATCAGATAGTCCTTGAGCGAGATCACCGGGATCTCCCTGTCGGCGGCGTCCATGGCGTAGACCCGATAGGCGTCCGTGACAGCCGCGGCGTCCGGGGCGTAGAGGACAAGCTCGGCGGCGGGACGCGGGAGGGAGAGGGCGTCGAGCGTCGTGCCGAGGAGCGCTGCCGCCGCGGCGGAAGAGGAGGTCTCCCCGGCGAGCCGGCAGAAGGTCCACGGGAAGTCCCCGGTTTCGGCGATCCGGCGTGAGATCATCACGGCGAGGGAGCGCTCGCTCAGGCTCTCGTCAGCCGCCGCCGCGTCGATCAGCGGGATCGCGACCGTGAGCGCCGGGTTATACGGATAGGCGGCGTTGTAGGCGATGCGGCAGAGCGCGGCGAGGGACTCGGCGTACAGGACGGGTTCGCCGAAATCCGCCTCTCCGACCTGGGCGGGGTCGTTGGCCGCGACGCCGAGGACGATCCCTTCGAGGAACGGATAGCGCGCCGCGAGGAAGCGCACGAGGGCGGCGAACTCAAAGCGCGCGCCCGGCAGGGTGGGATCGACGGCGTAATTCTCCGCGCCCGCGCCGCCGAAGGTCAGCCCGTCGACCGGGGAGGAGGCCGTGAAGCGCAGCCACACCCGGATGCCCGCGGACCGGTAGAACGGCATGTCGCGGTCCAGCTCGGCGATCAGAGAGGCGCTGAGGGAGACGGACCGCGGGAGCGCTTCGTCGTCGCCGCCGTAGACCGAATAGGAGACCGTGACGCCGCCCTCGCCGCCGAGGAGGCTGTCGAGCGGGACGTCCACGAGGATCTGCGAGACGTTCGCCTCGAACGCGCCGACGGACAGCGCGCCGTAGAGTCCGAAGGGGGACACCGAGGACGGCGGCGGACCCTCCGTGTCGAAATAGCGGGGTGCGTTGAGGGGGAGAAGATCGTCCTCCCCGTCCCCTTCCATGGCGGCGAAGAAGCGATAGGTGTCCGGGCTGACGGGCAGCGGGGAGAGATCGACGGTGTGCTCGAAGCGCGTCGACACCTTCACGGATCCGATCTCCACGGCTTCGGCGAGCGAGGAGGAGAAGACGGGCAGGGCATAGAAGCGCAGGCTTTCGCCGGAGAAGGAGCGCACGGCCTCGCGGGTCATGGTCCCTTCAAAGTGGATCGAAGACCCCGTGCGGCGGATCTCGGAGAGGGATCCGATCCACGCGTTGCCCTCGGCGGAGAGGGGAGAGCCGGCATGGAGCTTCACGGAGGCGAGCTCCACGCTCTGCCGCCGCTCTAGGTTTTCGAACTGGAGGGTGTAGGACTGAATCGGATGGGACGCGTCGACCGGGATGACGACCGCGTCCTCTCCCGGGGCGAAGGCGACGGGCCGGGAAAACCGACGCTCCTCCGCGCGCTGTCCTTCGTAGAGAACGGAGACCGAGATCGACCCGGATTCCGGCGCATACCGTCCGAAGCGGACCTCGAACCAGGCGTCCGGAGAAGCGGGGACCGACGCCGGAGAGAGGATGTCCCCGGTGAGGGTGAGACGTCCGCGGTCGTCCGTGATGCCGCGGCCCCGGCGTTCGGCGAAGCTTCCGATCTCGGCGGTGAGACGGGGGGTGCCGTACGCCTCGATCGAGCGCAGTCCGGTGGGGACGGTCTCGGTGAAATAGGGCGCCGTGACCATGATCCGCGAGGGCGCCTCGGCGGTGGTGAAATACACCGTGACCGCCAGGCTTCTGAGCGTCCCGCGGGCCTCTCCCGTGTCGAGCACGATGAGGTTCCATTCGGGATAACCGGCGAGGAGGGAAGAGCCGTCGGCGGCGGTCTCGCCCGTGTATTCGCCCGCTTCCGTCGTAAGGACCGAGCGGACCCGGTATTTGCCGGCCCGGTCGAGGTAGAGGCCGTAGCCGAGCGCCGCGTAGGGGTCGGCGTCTGCGGCGGGCTTGACCAGATCGACCGTGAAGGTGACGGAGGTCTCGCCGGGGTTCTCCTCGTTGTCCGGCAGGGAAAGCGTCGTCGCCGTCAGGGTGGTGAGCATGACGCCGCGCTCCGCGTCGAGAACATCGGCGGTGCGGCGCGCGTCCGCGACAAATCCGCTTGCGCTCCACGAGCGGGAGGTCACGCCGAAAAGGAGGGTCCCGTCGTCCGAGGGGGCGAAGTCCGTCGGATCCGTATAGCCGGGTTCGTGATAGGAAATCACGTCCGAGGCGGCGGCGCCGGATGCGAGAGCGGCGATGAGGCAGAGGCAGAAGAGCATCAGAACGAGCCGTTTCATCGTGTCGGGGAACCTCCTTTCGTGAAAAATCCGTATCTTGTTCCGGTCGGGGAGCGCGGTTTACGCGATGACCGCGGCTTCCTCGTCGTGTCCGTTGACCGAAACGGTGACGGTTGCGCCGGGCCTGCCGTGGACCGCATATCCGACGACTCGGCCGTCCTTCCAGCGGCAGTCGACCGAGAAGCCGCCGCGCGCCGCCAGCCCTTCAAAGGAGCCGCTCTTCCAGTTTTCGTCGTCCGGGAGCGCGGGAAGGAGAACGATCCTGCCGGACTGGGACTGCAGAAGCATCTCCGCGAACGCGTTCGCACCGCCGAAGTTGCCGTCGATCTGGAACGGCGGATGCGTGTCGAAGAGATTCGGCAGGGTGCTGCGGCCGAGGAGGAGATTGAGGTTTTTGAGGCACTCGTTTCCGTCTCGCATCCGCGCGAAGAAGTTCGTCACCCACGCGCGGGACCATCCGGTGTGACCGCC
>JAFYBI010000402.1 GCA_017540285.1 Clostridia bacterium
ATGATGCGCTTGGACATGAGGCGTCCCGCGACGGAGACTTCCTTCCCTTCGAGCTCGTCAAAATGTTCCTTGATCGCCTTCGAGCGGTCACTCACGTCGTACCGGCGGATCTGAAAGGGGTCGCGGCCCGCGCCCTGCAGGGCTTTCAGCTTTTCGCGGCGCACGCGGATGAGGTCGTTGACATTCTCCGCCGCCTGCGCTTCCATTACGTTGTCTGCCATATTCATCTCCTGTATTCCCGATTCACTCTTCGTGCTTCGTTCTTTCGACCTTCAAAACCTTGAAGCGGACGGTCCCGCCGGGGGTCTCCACGTTCACGATGTCGCCGACGGTCTTGCCGATCATGGCGGCGCCGATGGGGCTGTGGTCGGAGATCCGCCCGTTGAGCGCATCCACCGCGTTGGTGGAGACGATCGAATACTCGATCTCATCCCCGAAGTCGCAGTCCATCACGAGGATGGTGGACCCGAGGTTGATCACACTCTCGTCGATCTCGCTCTCGTCGATGATCTCCGCGTTTTTGATGAGATCCTTGAGTTCGACCTTGCGCGCCTCGACCTGCGCCTGCTCGTCCTTCGCCGCGTCGTATTCGGAGTTCTCGGTCAGGTCGCCGAGGGAACGCGCGAACGCCAGCGCCTTTTTGATCTCTTCGGTCTTTTCGCCTTCGAGATACGCGAGTTCGTCGACCAGCGCCTGATAGTCGGCTTCGGTGTACTTGGTGATCGCTTTCTTTTCCATGTCCATGGTATTCCTCACTTCTTATGGTTGTGCGCCGGCTCAGTTCCCGAAGGTAGCCGCTGCCGCCGCGAGCTGATTGTCTTCTTCGTCGGTGATCTTGTAGATGTTCTTGTCTTCGAGTGCTTTGTCGAGCTCGATCTCCACGTCCGGGATCACGCCGATGCCGTGGTAGTTGTCGGAGAAGGGCGGATTGTACATGCGGTAGGTGATGGACACCGCGCTGTTGTCGGAGAGCGGGACCGTCGTCTGCATGCAGCCCTTGCCGTAGGTGACGGTGCCGACGATCGTCGCCTTCTTGTAGTCCTTCACCGCGGAGGTGAAGAGCTCCGCCGCACTCGCCGTGGAGCTGTTGACCACGACCGCCATCGGCATGTCGAGCTCGGAGGCGTCGGAGTAGTACGCGTTGACCTGATTCCCGTCCGCGTCCATGATCCGCACGATCGGGCCCTCGGGCAGGATATAGTCGAGGACCGACACGATCGAGTTCAGCTCGCCGCCGGGATTGTACCGCAGGTCGATGATGAGCTTGTCGCAGCCCGCGGCTTTGAGATCCTCCACCGCGTCCGTGAACTGGCCGGGCGTCCCCGCGTCGAAGCCGGTCACCCGGATGACGCCGATCGAGCCGTCGACCGCGTACACGTGGGACATGACCGTGATCTCGGTCACCCGCGCGCGCTGGATGCGGAAGTCGACCTCTTCCCGGTAGCCTTCGCCGCGCCGCACGGAGAAGATCGCCCAGGTCCCGATCTCGCCCCGGAGCCGCGCGATGGCGGGATAGTAGCCGAGATCCGAGACAAGGTCCTTTTCGTCGCCTACCGTCCAGATGAGGTCCCCGGGTTCGACGCCCGCTTCGAGCGCGGGAGATTCCGGGATGACGTTGAGCACCTCGATGCACTTGTAGTCCGTGTTGTAGATGACGTTGACCCCGATGCCCGCGACCTCGCCCTCGAGATCGTTCATGAAGTCCTCGAACTCCGCCGTGTTGTAGTACGCGCCGTAATCGTCCCCCGTCCCGACGATGTAGCCGTCGAGGACGCAGTCGATCAGGAGGTCGTCGTCGATCTCGCCGATGTAGTAGCGGCGGAAGAGCCCGTCGACCTCGGCGAGCTTCGCCGTCACCCGGCTGAGGAAATCATCCTCGTCCGCGCCGCCGCCCGTCTGCGCCATATTCTGGGATCCGGTCTTCCCGCCGAGACGAACTTCTTCGAGGGCGCTTGAGAGATAC
>JAFYBI010000403.1 GCA_017540285.1 Clostridia bacterium
AATGTCCATGTGTCCCACCACCTGTTTCGCTGATTTGCTCCATTATATCACATCCGGCGTGAAAAATCAACCGGTGCAAAAGGCGGGGAAACCCGAAGAAATTTCTTGCATTTTGTCGCCATGCGTGCTATAATGTCATCGATGAAGTTTTCCGAGGTGTCAATATGGTTCTCAATCAGAAAGAAACGACCGTAGCCTATCGCTGTCCCGAATGCGGCGCGACCGTCATGAGCCTCGTGGGCATCTTCACGCTCACGGCAGACATGATCCGGCTCAAATGTCCGTGCGGACAGAGCGAACTCGAAATCGTCTACACAAAGGATAAGAAAGTGCGGCTGAACGTGCCGTGCTTCCTCTGTCCGACGCCGCACAGCTATCTCATCTCCTCGGGCATGTTCTTCGAAAAGGACCTCTTCGCCCTGCCGTGCAGCTATTCCGGCATTGACGTATGCTTCATCGGGAAAAAGAACCGCGTCCAGGAGGCTTTGAAGAAATCCGAAGAGGAGCTCATGGAGATGCTCGGCGACACCTCTTTCGAGGAGCTTGCGGAGCACCGCGGAGAGAGCGGCGAGCTGACCGATCCGCAGGTGCTCGATATCGTCCTTTACGTTGTGCGCGATCTGGCGGACGAGGGGAAGATCCTGTGCAGCTGTCCCGACGGCGGGGACTATACCGTCGATATCGGGGACGACGAGGTCTCGGTCCGGTGCAGACAGTGCGGCGATCACCTCGAACTCCCGATCGCCTCCCTCACCGCAGCGACGGATTTCCTCGGCGCGGAATCGCTTGATCTTCGCCCGAAGGACTGAACCGAACCATTCCGGGCGGCGGGGCATATCATGATACAGGACGGCGGGGAACTGTCCGTCGGGCGTTTCTCCCGTTCCGAACATCGCCGGAAGGCACGGAGGTCTATCATGAGCTGCTTCTGCAACCTGTTCGACAACGATACCATTATCTGGATCATCGTCATCATTCTCCTGCTCGTTCTCCTCGGGAACTGAGCCGAAGATAGAAAGCAGGCGGGCCTTTCAAAGGGTCCGCCCGTTTTTTGTTGCATGATGATCCCCGATCCCGCCCTCGCGATGAACGTCAGTGTCCGGTCGTGACAATAACAGTGAGATGTGCGCATGTAAGAATGCTGAGCATAAACGTGCATACGGGATTCGAACCCGAGCGGCTCCGCGCTCTGACCACCTTAAGGTGACTCCGGAGAGTCTGTGCGTCTCATTCTCAAACGCTGAGGCGACACTCGCCCGCCCACGCTACACACGGAAAAATCAGAGGAGATCGGCCGACCAGTTTGCCGCCTGGATCGCGGTGTCCGTTTCGCGCAGCGCCTTCGCAAGATCGTCGACGGTCTTCTGCATTTCCCGCACGGGAACGGTGCTCTTCACGATGATCTCCGTGCCCCGGCTCCGCATCGCCGTCGAGCTGGCGGCGGAGAGGAAGTGGCGGAGAACGCGGAGGCGTTTGGTGAGGCAGTCCCGCTTCGCGATCAGCGCGGTGAGGGATTTACCGTCGACCGTTGTCTGCGCGTTCGTGAGGTTGATGCGCGTGATGAGGTCTTCGAGAGAGGTCGAGAGCGTCGTCAGCTCGGCGAGCAGGACAACGGGATCCTCCGCGGGCTCCTCGCCGTCCTGAACGAGCGCGTTGCTCTGGAGACGGTCCTCGAGCTGGTCGATGCGTTTCTGCAGATCGGCTCTCTCGATGAGAGCTTCAGCCAGTTTCATGATTGTCAGTCCTTTTCGGATAGTTGGATGCGCCGCACTTCGCCGTCCTCGTACAGGATCGCGCCGTGAGGCGTATTGTTTTTCGGGATGGCGACGGAGCCCGGGTTGAGAAAGCGGACGCCGCCCTCGGCGTAATCGTGGGGGACGTGGGTGTGTCCGGTGAAATAATACGATCCGCCGGGCATCTTCGGGACCTCGCGGTGACCGTGAGACAGGTAGAGCGCGCGTTCACCGTCGAAGATCACGCCGTAATCGGCCGTGACGGGGAAATCGAGCACCATGGCGTCGACCTCCGCCTCGCAGTTTCCGCGCACGGCGAGGATCTCGTCGGCGAGGGGATTCAGCATGGCAATGACGGCCTTCGGATCGTAGCCGTCCGGCAGATCGTTGCGCGGTCCGTGATAGAGGATGTCGCCGAGGAGCACGAGCCGGCAGGCGCCGGAAGCCCGGTAGGCATCGAGCATCCGGGCGCACCAGAGGGCCGACCCGTGCAGATCGGACGCGATGAAGAGCTTCATTTATTTGAGGCCGAACTTTTCGATCTTCTCTCTCAGGAAGTTCACGGCGAGCGCAATGTCCTTTTCGGGCTGACCGCCGACCTCGCGCTCGATGGTGAGGAAGCCGTTGAAGCCGGTTGCCGCGAGGGCGGGGAGGTACACGTCGAAGTTGACGTCGCCTTCGCCGAGGGGCAGCTCGAGATACTTGTGGCCCATTTCGAGAAGAGCCTGATGTTCCTTCGCCTCTTCACCGATCTCAAGCGCTTCGTCGACCTTCTTTTTCAGCATGATGCCGTCCTTGGCATGGGTGTGCACCACGTACTTGCCGAGGTATTTCAGGGCGTTCTCCGGTCTGTCGTCGACGCACATGACGAGGTTGGCGGGGTCGAAATTGACGCGGACGCCGCCTGCGCCGAGAGAATCGAGGAATTCGCCGAGAAGCTTGCCCGGTTCCGGCCCGGTTTCGACCGCGAAGGCAGCTTCCACGGAGTCCGCGTATTCCGCAAGCTCGCGGCAGGCGATCCGCATGGTCTCGCGGGTTTCGTTCTCTTCGTCCGGGACGGTGCCGATGTGGGTCGTGACGACGTTGCATTCGAGCTTCTTCGCGAGATCGAGAACTCTCTTCGACTTTTCGACGTAGATCTTGTTGTCTTCCGCGTTCATGAAGCCGTGGCCGAAGTCGCCGCAGAGCGCGGAGAACACGAGGCCGTTCGACTTGACGATGTCGAGGGTTTCACGAATCTTGTCGTGGGTCATGTTTTCGGGCGCGAGCTCGCCGTAGGTCGCGTACGCCTGAATGCCTTCGATGCCGAGCTCGGCGGCTTTTTCCACGCCTGCGCGGAAGCCGAGACGGAACGATTCTACCATTGCGCCGATTTTCATGTTGATTCCTCCTGAAAGGTAAAATTATGATTCGCTTTTTGTTTTCTTGACCTTCTGCATCCGCACGTCGCTGCCGCTGAACTGGAGCGGGATGAATTCGCCGAATACGCGGGACATGATGCGGTCCTCGTATCGGGAACGGAGCTCGGTACTGCGGAGATTGGTGCTGATGACGGTCGGTCTGTGCCGGATGAGCCGCTGGTTGAGCAGATAGTAGAGGCAGGAGATGCTGAACCGGTTCGTGATCTCCGTGCCGAGGTCGTCGATAATCAAGAGATCACAGTCGACGAACCGGTCGATGTCCTCGCCTTCTTCCGACGCGGAATAGCTGTTCGTGCGGAACCGCCTTGCCTCGTATTCGCTGAACAGGCCCTGCGCGCATTCGTAGACGACGAAGAAGCCGCGCTCGATCACGCGTCTCGCCACGGCGGAGGAGAGGTGGGTCTTCCCGAGTCCCGTCGCGCCGATCAGGATGAGATTGGCCGAGGAGGACGGGTCGAAGCTCTCCGCGTAATCCCGCAGGAACGCGACGTTCTGCTCCATCACTATTCTATCATTTTTTTCGTAATAGTCAAGACAAAACGTGTCAAAAGTCTGATTTTTCGTCAGGGAATAGAGCCCGGAGCTTTCGAGAAAATTCCGCACGATCTCCCGCTTCAGGCAGTCGCAGATATCGATCCCGACGTAGCCCGTGTCGGAGCATTTTTCGCAGGAATAGCGGATCGATGCATAATCCGGCGCGTATCCGTGCCTGACAAGCATCTCCCGGCGGCGCACGGCGATCTGTTCGTATTCCTGACGGATCGCCTCGATCTCCGCTTTGCTGTCCCCGCCGCCGAAGGATGCCGCGACGATCTTCGGACCGGTTTTCTGAAGCTCCCGGTCGATCTCGGCAAACTCCGGAACGGCTGCGGAGACCTCCGCGATGCGTCTCTCATAAGCGGCGATGCTCTCGACGCGGCGGGCTTCAACGGTCTCCTTCGCGCGGCGGATGCTTTCGCTTTTCGTCATGTCGGCTCCTCCCCGGACGTGCCTTGCTTGGCGTTCTTGTCCATCATGCTGTAGGAACGGCGGAGCGCGGCTTCGAAGAATTCGTCGGTGTCGAAGCTCGATCCGTCGGGCTGCTTTTCGGCTTTTGTTTTCCGCGCTTCTTCCGCGGCGTCGACCTCCTCAGGGGTGGTATAGCCCGCGGCATACCAGTTTTCGAGGACCGCGTTGGCATAATCCATGCTCGCCTTGCCCGTGCGCATGACGGTGACTTCGTAGGCTTTCGCGATCATGTCGCGGGAGAAGCGGAAGACGTTCGCCCACCGGTCGATCGTCTCGCGTTCCTTCTTGATGAGCGAACGGGAGCCCGTTCCGAAGGTTTCGCGAACGAAGGTCTCCAGGCTCAGCCGCGCTTCCCGACGCGCCAGTTCTTCTTCGAGCGCTCCGTAGGTCGAAATGTCCCGGTCGAAGAACTCGACGGCCATCTTTTCGATATAGCGGATCGAGGTCTTGCGGATCGACGCGGCATGCGAGCAGAGAAGCAGGATATAATCGGGCGTCAGGCGGAGATGATCGAGAAGTCCGACGATGACCGAGATCTCCGCGGTGTTGAAGATGCGCCCGAGGATCTGCTGGCATGAATCGATGAGTTCTTTGCAGCCCTCGGTTTTCCCGACGGCTTCGGACAGCTCGTCCGCCGTATAGGTCGGAAGCGTCTGACGGAGCAGGACTTTTTTCCTCGACGCGGGTTTCGCCGCGACCTCGCCGGTCAGACTGAGCTGCTCGCCCTGGGAAACGGAGGTCTGAGCGGGTTCCGCGTCGGTGAGGAGGACTCCCGCTGCCTTCCACGCGTCGAGCGCGCGCAGGAACGCCTTTTCCGTGAGATCGAGAGCGGCGGCCCGTTCGGCGAGATCAAACTCC
>JAFYBI010000404.1 GCA_017540285.1 Clostridia bacterium
AGACGTGAAGCTGACCTTCGCGGCTCCTCTGACCTCCGTGACCGAGACCAACGGCTACGAGGACGAGATCGCGCCCGTCGCTTTTGACGGCAATACCCTCACCCTCGATTTCGGCAAGTACGGCGTCCGCACCTTCGCCGTCGAGCTCGAAGCGCCCGCCTGCGCCGTGGCTCCCGTGGAGTACGTGCCGCTCGGGGTGCCCGTGGACAAGCGGATCACCTCCTATCAGTTCCGCCTCGACATGGGCGAGTTTGCCCAGGGGATCTCCATCCCCGGCGAGCTCTGGGAAGAGGAGATCGTCTCCTCCGGCGTCCCGTTCCTGCCGCTCCGCGAGGAGATGAAGAACGCCATGACCTGCAGAGGTCAGACGATCAAGATCCCCGAAGGCGCGACAAGCGTCTCCATCCTCGCAGCCTCCGCAAACGGCGACAAGACCGTGACCTTCCGTGCCGGCGGCAAAGAGATCCCCGTTTCCATTCAGGACTTCCACGACAACGTCGGCGCGTGGGATCAGCTCGTCAACGGCAAGACCCCGCTCATCAAGCGCGACGAGATCGCCAAGACCTTCACGCACACCCACGACAAGGACGGCGACCGCCTCTACCTGTTCGCCTACCTGTTCCGGTATGAGATCCCGGTCTCGGGCGCGGAAAGCCTCACCTTCCCGGACGACGAGGACATCCTTGTCGTCGCGGCGACGGCCTCCTTCGAGACGGACCATGTCGAGCCGTGGTGCGACCTCTACGACCGGGTCGAGACCTCCGACGCGCCCGTCCACACGCTGACCCTCGTCAACTGCGCGGGCCACGAGACGAAGTACACCTACCAGGCCGGCAAGACCGCCCTCGTCCGCACGAGCCAGTACGACGACGGCTGGGTCTTCGAGGGCTGGGAAGGCGAGGGCATCGCGGCAGTCTACGGTCCCGCGGCGGTCATCAAGATGCCCGATCACGACGTCACCGTGAAGATCAAGGCGGAAAAGCTCGGCCATGACATCCTCCTGAACAAGCCCGCCACCGCGATCCACGAGTTCAACGAGCGCGAAAAGGCCTGCAACGCCGTCAACGGCAACGACCGGACCAAGTGGTGCGCCGCGGACGAAAGCGGAAAGCTCTGGCTCGCCGTCGACGCCGGGGAGGTCTGCAAGGTCAACCGCTGGTTCGTCATGCACGGCGGCGCGGTGGAAAGCCCCGGATACAACACCCGCGACTTCAGCCTCCAGTACAAGGTGAACGAAGGCGACGAGTGGCAGACCGCGGACACCGTGACCGACAACCACGACAACCAGACCCTGCGCGACTTCCCCGCCGTGGAGGGACGGTACTTCCGCCTGTGGATCGACCGCGCGACCCAGCACCGCGATCCCACCGCGAGAATCTACATGTTCCAGGTCTTCGAGGCGTAACGGAGCGGATTCTTAAAAAATTAAGTCTATGTTAGAAACCCCGTCGATCCCTTGCGGACGGCGGGGTTTCGTGTTATAATGGGGGCACAAGTGAAAGGAGGCGGTCTTCATGACGCTCATCGGCAATTTTCTCTGGCTCATCACGGGCGGGTTCCTCTCCGCCTTCGGGTGGTTCCTCGCGGGACTGTTCTGGCACATCACGATCATCGGGATCCCGTGGGGCCGGCAGTGCTTCAAATTCGCCGCCCTCTCTCTCGCCCCGTTCGGGAAGGAAGTACTCCCCGGCGGCGGCGCGCCTTCGCTCCTCGCAAACGTCGTCTGGCTGCTCGGATCCGGATTCCCGATGGCATGCGGGCATCTCCTCACAGGCTTCCTGCTCTGCCTCACGATCGTCGGCATCCCCTTCGGTCGCCAGCACTTCAAGCTCGCCCGCCTTGCGCTCTTCCCCTTCGGGGCGAAGGTGCTCTCCCTCCGGGCGTGGAGGATCTGACATGGCCCTCCCCGATTTCCTCCGCAGCCTCATCCCGGTCGAGACCTGGATCTGGATCGTGTTCTTCCTGATCCCCTGCGCCGCGGCGGCTGTCTGGCAGGTTTTCCTCTGCCTCCGCGCAAAAAAACGGCGGACGAAGTTCTGGCCCCTGATCGCCGCCGCGTGCATCCCCGTCCTCGTGTACGGATGCCATTTTCTCGATATCCTGCAGCCCGTCTTCGGCGGATTCGTCGGCGCGCTCCTGCTCGGAACGGCCGCGTTTCTCGCAGCGGGCTCCCTCATCGGGTGGCTGATCGCCGGGATCCTGTGCCTCGTCCGAAAATGAAAAACAGCCGCGGGAACGCATGAATTCCTGCGGCTGATGTTCTGTCTGCCGGTCAGACGATCTCAAACCCGTCGAGGAGCGCCTGATACGCGCGGTCGGCGTCGCGCTCGGGGACAAGCATGCAGATCTTGATCTCGCTCGTCGAAGTGTTGAGGATCCGCACGTCCGCGTCCCAGAGGCACTTGAAGACCTTCGCGGCGACGCCCGGCTTGCCCTGCATCCCCTCGCCCGAAACGGAGATCTTCACCGCCGTCGGGTCGATCTCGATCTGCGTCTCTTCATGCCCGCTGCATGCCCGTTCGAGGACTTCGCGGGCTGTGTCCATGTCCTCCGCGTGGATCGTGAAGATGAAGTCGCTTCCGTGACCGACCGACGCGGTCTGCAGAATGATATCGACGTCCACGCCGGCATCCGCGAGGGAGCCGAACGTCAGATACGCCACGCCCGGGATCTCCGGAGGGCGGCGCACATATACCACGGCGATGTTGTCATCGCGCTTGATCGAATGGATTCCGTACAGCATGGGTTCACCTCAGAATGGGTAGGATCACGGCGTCGGGAAGCGCGCGCTTCACGTCGGCCATCGTCATTTCTCCGGTTTCGAATTCCGCCCCGTCCCCGATCCGGACGACGGAGGCGCACACGGCCTCGAGCTTCTCCCGCGCTTCCGCCGCGCTGCCCTCCGCCCGGACATAGAACGGGAAGGACTGTTCGCCGAAGGGGATCGCCGCGCCGGGTTTTCTCAAGAACACCGGAGCGAACTCGGCCTGTGCCGCGCCGGAGAGGATCGCCGAGACGTCGGAGAGGACCGCGCCTGCCGTCGGAAGGCTGCCTGCACCGCGTCCGTAATACAGTATATCGCCGGTCACGGGACTGGTGACGGAGACCGCGTTGTAAACGCCCTCAACATGCGCGAGGGGATGGGCGTTCTTCACGATCATCGGGGTGACATACGCCGAGACACGCCCGTCATCCGAGAGGACGGTCCGCGCGATGAGCCGCAGCACGCCGCCCAGCCGGTCCGCCGCTTCGATGTCGCGCACGGTGATCCCGCGGATCGAACCGGCATATACGTCGCCGTCGTCGGGCAGGATGCCGGAGGCAAGCGCCGTCAGAATGATGATCTTGCGCTTGGCGTCGATGCCGTCGATATCCGCCGAGGGATCGCGCTCCGCATATCCGAGCCGCTGGGCCTCCGCGAGCACCTCGCCGAACGCCCGGCCTTCCTCCTTCATCTTCGTGAGGATGTAGTTCGTCGTGCCGTTCACGATGCCGCAGATCTCGCTCACGCGGTCGCAGGCGAGGGACGTGAGGAAGGGCCGGATCAGCGGGATGCCGCCGCCGACCGACGCCTCGAAGAGGTAGGAGACGCCGTGCTCCTTCGCCTTCCGGAGCAGCAGATCGCCGTAATTCGCCACGACCTCCTTGTTGGAGGACACGACGGACTTCCCCGCCTCCATGCACGCGAGCGAATACTCGAGCGCCGGGTGGCTCCCGCCCATCGTCTCGCAGACGAGCGCGACGCCGGGATCGTCGAGGATCGGCGCGATTTCGTGGATCACGCGATCGGCATAGGGGGAATCCGGAAAATCCCGCAGATCGAGGATATATTGGATGTCGACCTCGTCGCCGACGGTGCGGGCGATCCGGGCCGCGTTCTGTTCGAGAACCCGTGCGACGCCGCTTCCGACGATGCCGAAGCCGAGGATGGCGATGTGTTTCATGGAATGCCTCTCTGGTCCGATAATAGAAAATTATACCACAAATCCCCGTCCAAATCAAGGGGGACGGGGAGATTTCTGCATGGAAATTCAAAAAAACGGAGCTTTATGCGTTTTCCTCACCGGTTTCCGATGCCGGGAGCGAGGTCATGTCCCCTTCCCCGGCGAAAGCTGCCTCGAAGAGCGCGCGGATGCGTTCTTCATCTCCCCGGAGCCAGAGCCAGCCGAAGAGGGTCTCGAGCCCGGTTGCCCGGCGGTACTCGGCGAGGGAGGCGGATTTCGGGATGTTCGTGTGACCGATGTTCCGGCCGCGGCGGTATTCGTCGGATTCCTCCTCGGTGAGAAGGGGAAGCAGTCTCTCCGCCGCCCGGCTCTGGACCTTGGCCGTGACATAGGCGAGCGCGTCGACGCTGGGCTGTCTGGCGCCGCGGCGCACGAGCATTTCCCGGACCGAGAGTTCCCAGACGCAGTCGCCGAGATAGGCCAGCCGGGACGCGGAGACGAGGGAGGGGTTGAGATGGTCGTCGGGCATGGGTTCTCTTCCTTTTCGCTGAAAAAGTCAGGCGGGGGAAAAACGTCTGGTTCTTCCCCCGTCCTGTTTGTTCCCGGATCAGATCACGTTCATGAAATACCGCATCCGGAGCTTTTCGAGCGCCGGGAGGGCGGCATAGACCGATGCCTGGATCTCCTTCAGATATTCGGCAAGCGTTCCGAGCTCGCGGAAGGAGAGGGTCCCGCCGAATTCTTCCTTTTCGATGAGGTTCATCACATCGGTGATCCGATGCTTGGAGATGTCTGCGTAATCCTCGTTGATGCGCACCGCATATTCCGTGGGCAGTTCCCCGGTCTGCGGCGGCACGCCCAGTCCTCCGAAGAGGTCGAAGATGCAGTCCGTGATGGCGCGGGCGGACTTGTGGATATCCGTCTCGCCGGCCTGATACTTCCGTTCGTCGAGTGCGTCGTCCACGAGCTTCTTCCGCTTGTAGGAGGCGCGTCCGGCACGGATCTTGAGGATCGTCCAGATCGCGGCGAGGATGAGGATCGCGCCGAAGATGACGGACAGCGTGATGATCAGCGCCGTGTAGTCGATCTCTTCCTCGGTGCCGAGGTCGACGACGATCTCTTCGGGCGCCGTGGTGTCGCGG
The DNA here is from genome assembly GCA_017540285.1 of Clostridia bacterium. GTDB lineage: Bacteria > Bacillota > Clostridia > Oscillospirales > CAG-272 > UMGS1696. The sequence continues at coordinate 5,087 of JAFYBI010000404.1, forward strand.
ACCGTGATCTTCGACTGGTCGAGACCGTGCGAGGAGGACGACGATTCGACGGTGTTCGGATCGTACATCTCTTCCATGAAGGACGGCGTGCATTCGTACAGCACCCAGCCCATGGAGGGATAGTACACTTCGATCCAGGAGTGCGCGTCGTAGTCGCGGACGCTCGTCCGGTAGGTCGAGACCGCCTCGGGATCGTACGTGCGGTTCCAGCTGTTGGCGATGTAGCCCTCGTCATAGCGGACGGCGAAGCCCAGCTCACGCAGCAGCGCGATCGCGGAGGTCGCGAAGTGCACGCAGTAGCCCTGCTTCACTTCGAAGAGGAAGGCTTCGAGGTTGGACGGGGATTCGACGTGGTCGGCGGTCACGGGATTGCCCGCTTCATCGAGGACGGGCTGTCCGTTCTCGTCGAGCACGGGCTCCTGCTCCACCTCGGGATCGAGCGTGTAGGTGTAGTTCTCGCGCAGGTAGTTGAGGACCGCCATGATCGCCTGATGCCGCGGGATCGTCTCGCCGGTCGCGGCGTCGGTGAACCACGAGGTCGTGACGTTGCCGTATTTCTCGGCGTTTGTCATGCGCTTGATCTGGTTCTCGTTCTTGGTTTCGAGATAGGACTTGTCGTGTACGTACTTCTCGCCCATCACGATGCCCGCGTCGTCGAGGATCTGCATCGCGAGATCGTGGATGGCGTCGCTGCCGAACGTGGTCCGGTAGGTCGACTCGGCGTAATCGCGGTAGTCGATCTCCTTCTCATAGGCGTTCATGTAGGTCTTCCGCTCGGAGGACGTCATGCCGAGGTACATCGTGACAAGCTGGTCGGTCTTGTACCGGTAGCCGTGCGCCTCGCATTCGGCCTCGAACTGGTCGGCGAGGAAGGTGAGGTCCGTACCGGTCATCAGGATCGTGCCGAGCGGCGTGTCGTATTCGTATTCGCGGTCTTCCTTGAAGAGAAGGTTCGAGTTGATCGCCGCCTGGATGGTATCGATGGTCTCGGCGTACATGTGCGCGCGGTTGTAGTACCAGATCGAGCCTTCGAGGTTCTGGGCGAGATCGGGGTGCTTCATGACCGGGTTGAAGGAGGAGGTGGAATAGGTCGTTCCCTCTTCAAAGAACCGGGAGGAGTAAATGCCGTCGTAGTAGGCGGAATACTTTTTCTGCGTGGGTTCGATGGAGCCGAAGTCCATGATCCCGAGGCCCGCGTTCATGATCGACGGGACGAAGAGGATCTTCGAGGTGCCGCTGTTCCGGCGCACATGGACCTGGAACACGCGGAAGCCGAAGTTGTCGACGTTGCGGTACTGGTCGACCTTGTGGACGTCGAGCGCGGACGGATACACATACTTCGCGAAGAAGTAGGAGATGTTGTCGGGGGTGTAGGCCGATCCGAAGCGTTCGCGGTAGGCGATGACCTCTTCCGCGTCCGCAGAGGACCAGTAGTCGGTTTCAAGGTCGTAATTCGAGCCGATCCAGCTTCTCATGTAGACCGGAGCGGCATAGCTCGCCTCGGCGGTGAAGAGACGCTGACCGGTGTACTGCGGGGTGTTGAAGTCGACGTTGCGCGGGTTCAGCTCGGCGACGCCGCCGTACATGGCGAGGGAGTTGAGGTCCACGTCGTCGCCCATGAGGTAGGCGGTGACGTAGGTCCGCGCGAGCTGCATCTTGTTGTTGATGAAGCCGATGATCGGGAAGTTCTTCTTGACCCCCGCGAGCGGGATCCAGATCGCGAGGAACGCGATGAGCATCGCCATGGCGCCGGCAAAACCGGAAGCCGCGCGGGTCTTGAAGTCGCGGACCGCTCCTTCGTTCTTCTTGCGGCGGGCAGCCTTGGCTGCGGCCTTCGCGTCGCTCTTGAGGCGGGAGACGGCTTCCGCTTCGTCCGCGTCTGGCTTCTTTGATTTTTTCAGCGCGACGGCGCGGGCGCGGAGGGCTTTCTTCTGCTCCTTCGCCGCGAGCCGTTCGGCCTTCCTGGCCTCTTTCGCAGCTTTCTTCGCTTCGATCTTTTCCCGCTTCTCACGCTCGGCCATGCGCTTTGCGGCTTTCTTGGCATCGGCCTTTTCCTTTTGGGCCTTTGCGTAGATCGCGGCGCGCGCTTTCCTGGCAGCGGCGACGGGAGATCCCGCCTCGATCGCCGTGTTGTAGGCGGCCGTCGCGGCGTTCTTCAGATTCCGCTTTTCTTCCTTCGCCGCCTTCTTCGCGGCTTTCTTCGCGCGCTTCGCGGCTTTTTTCGCTTCCTTCTTCTCCTTCCGGCGCTGGAAGACACCGCCGTAGATGCAGTCGAAGAGGTAGAGCGCGACCGCGCCGCAGATGAAAATCAGCACGCACGCCAGGCCCTTATTCGAGCGGGTGATGTTGAACATGAAGACCGGGATCATGTACACGGCGCAGACGAACGCGACGCCGAGGGCCTTCACGCGCTTCGCCATGAAGAGGCCGAGCAGAAGCCCGGACACCACGATCACGGCGGCGACGGCGAATTTCAAAAGCCCCAGCCGGTCATAGGAGAACGGGTCATCCTTGATGTACTGCATGTAGGTCGTGTACCCGGCGTTCGCCATGTTGGAGAACACGAGCTCCTTCACGCAGCGGAAGGATTCGAGCATGTACCCGACGGGATCGGTGTAATGCGAGAAGAGATAGGCCGCGATCCCGCCGATCACGATAAAGGGCGACAGGATGCGGGAAATCTTGTGCAGCGAGAGCGCCATCACGACGATCGCGACGAGCGCGCTCCAGAGGGCGATGAACGAGGCGGGCAGGACGATGTCCTCCGCCTTCGAGCCGTTGAGGATGACGATCTTCAACGCGTCGCAGAGGAAGAGGTTCAGGCCGAAGATGCCGAGGAAAAGGACCAGCGCGCGCAGGACCATGCCGATGACGGTGTATGGCGTCGTCATCGAGGCCGCGGGGCTGACGGTGACGGGATCGAGCACCGCCTCCGCGCGGACCTTCGCCTGCTTTTTCTGCGCGGCGTCGATCTTTTCCTGAAGGGTCGCGTTCTTTTTCCTGCGGAAGAGTCCGCCCTCTCCGGAAATAAATTGTCGATTCACTTTATTCATGGGAAAATCCCTTCATTATATCATTCGGGTCCGGGGATCAGTGGGTCGCCGTCTGAAGCGTATAGTGCCCGGTTTCATCCTTCACCGCGACAAGCTCGGTGAGGTCGACGCCGTCCTGCGCAAGACGGATGCGGCTCATCTCCACGTATTCGCGGCGGATCTTCACATCCTCGTACCGCTCCTCGGGGTTGAAGAGCAGGACTTCCGCCACGCATCCGGTCCCCGCGCCGCCGAAGAGCCCCGGGATCGCCGCGTACTTGTTCAGGGACAGCGGGTCGAGGTTCGAGGTGCAGATGCGGATGGTGACGTTGAGGGATTCGCTGATGAGCGGGAGCAGGCTCGTGACGTTCTCCTTCTCGGAGCACGGCGGCGTGGTCGCGAAGACGGGATAAACGGCGTCGAAGTCCTCGGGGCAGGTCAGCTGCACCGCGGCGACGCCTCCCTCCTGACGGCGGTCCGCCCAGATGAGGGTCACGTCGTTTCCGTTGCGGAGCTCGTTCAGCACCGCGCCGATCGACATCTCGACGACGCCGTCCGCGCAGAACTCGTCCATGTCGGGCGCGTATTCCGGCTTGATGATGCCGCCGATGGCCAGCGCGTTCTGGGTCTCGGCGTCGCGGCGTTTGCGCTCGGCCTCCGCGGTGTTCGCGGCACCCTGGGCCTCAGGCGTCCCGGAATCCTTCTTCCTGCGATGGAAAAGGGATTTCTTCTCTTGCGGCTCGGCGCGTCCGGCCTTCGACGCGGCTGCGCTGTCGATCATGTCGTCGATCATCGCCGCGGTGTCGAGACCTGCCGCGCTCATGCCGGCCCGCGCGCGTCTGGCAGCCTTTTTCGCCGCCGCGTCCGCCTTCCGCGTCGCTTTATCGGGCTTCGCGGCTTTGAGCTTCACGTGGCGGTCCTTCGGCTTGCGCGCGGCTTCCCGTTCGGCGCGTTCCCGTTCCGCGCGGGTGTTCTCGTCCTCGAAAACCTCCGGCGGGATGGCGCGGGAGAAGTCGCAGAGCATGTAGACGCTCTGGCTCGTGTTCGTGTTGAATTCCTTCACCATGAGCGTGCCGTCGACGGCCTTCGAGGAGAGCTTCCAGTGGATGCTCTTCAAGCTGTCGCCGGGGATGTATTCGCGGATGTTGCCGATCTCCGCCTTTTCGGTCGAGAAGACGAACTTCGCGGCGTCGTTCGGGATGTCCGTCGCGGAGGTGGCCATTTTCATGTGCATCCCGAGCTTGCGCGGGAAGACCAGCACGTTCTGGTAGATGTCCACGTCGAGGCGGATCGAGAACAGGCCGAGGAAGTCGGAGATATAGAGGCAGCGCACGCCGATCTCATACGTCCCGCGGTAGCGGAAGCTCGTCTCGTGGTTGACGATGTAGCTCCCGAGCGGGGAGAGGGACATGGTGAGGGACTGCTCGGTGCAGCGGACGCCGTCCGGCTGAGGCACGCTCACGATGGCCTCGATGAAGGGATAGGCGAAGGGAGAGGCGTTGATGATGCGCAGCTCGTAGTTCACCGGGTCGAGCTTTTCGACCTTCGTGATATCGGAACTGACGTAGATCCGGATCAGGGCCTTGCCGATGAGAACGTAGATCACCGACACCAGCGGCAGAAGCACGAGGAACCAGAACAGCACCGACGAGGCCGTCGCCCGGAGAGCCTGCGTGAAGACCAGCGCGAAGATGAGCAACAGGGCGTACAGGATCGCCGTCCGCCTGAATTTCACAAGGGGTCTTTTGATTACAGTATCCATGTTTGGCTCGTTTCTTTCGTTGGGAGATGGGGAACGGCGTTATCTCTGGGTCTTGAACGGCGCTTCGACGGAGCGGAGGATCTCGCCGAGGATGTCGGCCTGGGTTTCCCGGTTGAGGCGGGCTTCCTGGCTGAGCACGATGCGGTGCGCGATGCCGGGGATGAAGACGAACGCGATGTCCTCGGGGAGCACGTAATCGCGGCCGCGGAGGAAGGCATACGCCTGGGAGAGCTTCATGAGGAGCAGGGACGCGCGCGGGGAGGCGCCGAGGGAGAGCTTCGAGGACTTTCTCGTCGCGTGCACGAGACGCACGATGTAGCGGCAGATCTCCGGCTCGAGGGCGACCTGCTGGATGGCGGCGCGGATGCCGCGGATGGTCTCGACGTCGGTCACGGCGTTGACCTTTTCGATCGGGTTGATGCCGCGGCGGTCCGTAATGATGTTGACCTCTTCTTCTTCGGTCGGGTAGCCCATCGAGAGGCGGATCGCGAAACGGTCGAGCTGCGCTTCCGGAAGCGGATAGGTGCCGACGTAGCCGGTCGGGTTCTG
>JAFYBI010000405.1 GCA_017540285.1 Clostridia bacterium
GCCGCCGCCTCCGGTGCTCTGCCAGAGACGCGCCGAAGCGGGCATCGCGCGGAACAGAGGGCCGTCCCCCATCCGTCCGATCACCTCGGCGGGGGTCCCGCTGTCCGTGATCCGGCCGTCCTCCATCACGAGCAGCCGGTCCGCCGCCGGGACGATCTCCTCGAGGCGGTGCTCGACGATCAGCACGGTCAGCCCGAGCTCGCGGTTGAGACGCCTGAGCGCGGCGATGAATTCGGAGGCGGCGATCGGGTCGAGCTGCGCCGTCGGCTCGTCGAGGATCAGAAGCGACGGCTGCATGACGATCACGCCCGCGAGATTGAGAAGCTGCTTCTGCCCGCCCGAGAGCTCGGCCGTCGGCTGCTCGAACCAGTCCTCGATCCCGAAGTAGGCCGCCGTCTCCGCCACCCGCGCGGCGATCTCCCCCTGCGGCATGCCGAGGTTCTCGAGCCCGAAGGCCAGCTCGTGCCAGACCTTGTCGGTGACGATCTGCTCCTCCGGCTTCTGCATGACGAACCCGACCGCGGCGGCGGCGCGCTTCGGATCGAGCTTCTCCTGCTCCTCCCCGGCGAATACGATGCGCCCGGTCTTCTCCCCGAGCGGCGCGATCTCCTTTTTGAGAAGGCGCAAAAGCGTCGATTTGCCGCATCCCGTCGGACCGCAGATCGCGGTGAATTCCCCGGCCCCGGCCTCGAAGGACACGTTCCGCAGGGCGGGAGACGACGCGCCCGCGTAGGTGAAGCTCAGATTTTCGACAGATACCAGCGCCATCGGATCGCCTCCTTGATTTCTATGATGGCGGGCAGCAGCGCGAGGATCCCGTAGGCTGCGAGCCCCGCCGATGCCCAAAGATCCGGCACCTCGACGCGGAACACCGGGTAATAGGACGACACGAGCCGGAACGACCCGGCGATCGTCAGCGCCGCGAGCGTGACGCTCAGCGCGAGGAAGACGGCGTCCCGGCGGCGGAAGCGGAAGATCGTGTAGGACGTGCGGCGTCCGAGGCCGTATCCCCGCGCCGCCATGCTGTCCGCCGTGATGATGCCGTTCTCGAGGGCCCAGGTCAAGAGGATCGAGAACACCCGCCCCCCGCCCTTTGCCGCGTCGACGATGTTGTCTTCTTTGTACAGCCCCATCGCCCGCTGGGCGGCGTTCACGCGCTCCGACTGCCGCCGGAAGTGCGGGACGTACCGCAGCGCCATCGAGAACACCAGCGCCAGCTTCGGAGAGAGCGCGCCGAAGAGGCAGAGCAGCTTGTCGCTCGTCATGATCTCCGAGAAGGAGCGGAACCACCAGATCGTGGCGGTGATCATCGCCGCGGTGAACGCCCCGAAGAGGAGCGCCTCGAGCGTCACGGGGTTGTGGTTCACGACGAAGAGCGGCGTCACGCCGTTGTGCGAGACCACGGGATTGACGAGCGTCAGGACGAGGAACAGCCCGAGGGTCGCGAGGTGGGTCCTCCCGTTCCTCAAGCCGTGGCGCACCAGATAAAGGACGAGCGAGCCGAGGAGGGACTCCGCCACGATCACCGGATTCATCGAGAAAACGGCGATGCCCGTCACCGCGAGGAAATAGAGCCCGACGGCCCGGGGATGGTAATCTTCAAGGGAACGCACGGGATCTCCTCCTTTCGCGCGGATTCATTCAGTCAAGGTCGTTGCCGATCTCGCAGGAATAGAGCCATTCGATAACGTCGCCGTCCGCGAGCACATACGCGTCGGAGCACACGGACGGTGCCGTGCCGTTGACGTGGTACATCCACCCGGACAGATCGCCGAACTGGTATTCGTAGAGGTAGTGGATGCCCGCGACGTAGCGCATCCCCTCGGTCCCGCGGGCTTCCATCTGGATCCCCCGGGCGCGCGCGGCCTCGGTCAGGATGTCGTAGGCGGTGTCGCCCTCTTCGATCGGGAAGACGGTGAGGGGCAGGATCACGCCGTCCGCGGGGATGAGCTCGGAATCGGATTTGCCGAGCACCGTGTCGCAGCGGATGGTCATCGTGACCGTGCCGAACGCGTTCTCCTTCTCCGGCTCCGCGCCGTAATAATCCCCGACGCTCTGAAAATCGGTGAAGTGCACGAACGCCGCGCCGAGGATCACGACCGCCCCGACGGCGAGGAAATTCTTATAGTTCCGCTTCTCCAGGGCGAAGAGGAGGACGCAGGCGAGCACCCCCGCGCATCCGACGCCGAGGTACGCCCACGTTTTGTATCCGCCGGACGGTCCAGCCGC
>JAFYBI010000406.1 GCA_017540285.1 Clostridia bacterium
CGTCTTCAACGGCGTGGAGAAGGTCCACCTCTCGCAGGTGCTCGGCGACGACGTGCCCGGCCTCGCGCTGCGCGGGATGAGCAAGGACGTGCCGTGGCCCGGCTCGCGCTGCGGCTGGATCGAGATGCTCAACCGCAAGGTCTCGCCGGCGTTCGAGGAGTACTGCGGCATCCTGGTGAAGAGCAAGATGATGGAGGTGTGCTCGACGACGCTCCCGCAGATGGCCCTGCCGCGCATCTACGGCGACCCGCGCTGGCCGGCGCTCAAGGCGCGCCGCGCGAAGATGTTCGAGGCGCGCGCGAACCAGGTCTACGAATACTTCCGCACGGTTCCCGGCGTCATCGCGCGCCCCGTCCACGGCGCGTTCTACTATGCCGTCACGTTCGAGGACGGCGTCCTGGAGCCCGGGCAGTCGCTCCCGATCGAGGACCCCGCGGTGCGGGCGTTCGTCGAGAAGGCGAGCGAGGGCGTCGCGCCGGACAAGCGCTTCGTGCAGTACATGATGGGCTCGGAGGGCGTGTGCGTGACGCCGCTCACCGGCTTCCACACGGACCTGACCGGCTTCCGCATCACGCTCCTGAACCCGGACGACGCGGAGCGCGCCCGCACGCTCGAGCGCATCGGCGCGTCGATCCGCCGCTACATCGGGGCGTAGGGGCCGGGCCGTCGGGAACCGCGGGCGAGGGAAGGGGGCGACGGCGATGAACGGTCCTTCGGCGGCCTGGAAGGGGCTGGTCCTTCCCGTCCTCGCCCTGCTCCTTCTCCGGCCGACGGCCTGCGCCTGGACGTTCCATCCCTTCGAGTCGCTGCCGGAGGATCTGAAGACGGAGATCGCGGGGCGGATCTCCTGCGAGCTCGGCAACTCCCTGCTGATCGTGACCGGCGAGCACGGGGGAGAGGATCTGCTCGCGGACGAACTCCCCCTCCGGCATGACATGTGGCTCGGTCCGGAATTCATTCTTGGCTTTGAAGTCATCCGCTGCGAGGCCTGGCTCAATCCCCATGGCACGGACGCCCGGCATGTCCTCCGATATCTTTACCCGAGGCCGATGGTATTGTACTGCAGCGAGCAGGGGTCGCCCTTCTACCGGCCGTTTCTGATCCTTCCCGACGGGCTTCCGAAGCTCCGTTTCGTCGACCGCTGCGAGGAGCTTGACCTGTCCCGCGTGAAGTTGCAGAATGATTGGAAGATGGTCTTTCCCGGCGGATCGCCCGCCGACGCGACGAACCTTTCCGCCCGGGCGTTTGCGAGGAAGTACGGGCTGGAGGATGTCGTCAGGAGGTCGCTGTTCCGCCAGAAGGAGGGGCTCGTCTTCCATATCCGGGACATGGCCCTTCCCCCCGCGCGGATTCCTCCCGGCGCGCACGAATGGGATCGCGAGCGCATCCTCTTCCATGCGAAGGACCGGGACTGGACGACGCGCAGGCTCGTGTCGCTCTCGCGGAGGGAGGTTTCCGAGATCGTCTATCTTTCCTACGCCCTTCCGGGCTCGCAGGACGGTCCCTCCCGGTATCTTGCGGCCCTGCAGGAGAATCCGGACGTCCTTCTGCCGGTTCCCGACGGCAGGATGGAGACGGAGCTCGGAAGGCGCGTCGAGAGCATGCTCGGCGCAGGCGCCCGTTCCTTCGGCTCCTTCTCCGAGGAAACGAAGGAGGACGTCGTGGAGCGGATCGCCCGCATCTTGCGGTCCGCCTGGCTCCTCCGTTCCTCCCTGCGGCCGGAGAACCACTGGGAGAGCCTTGACCGCGGTACCGCCTGGACGAAAGATTTTTGGACGATGAATGCCGATGCGTGGCTCCGTCGCCCCGGCGGCGGCCCTCCGGAGAGCGGTCCGATCCAGCTTTCCCCTTCGTGGGGCCGGAATCGGGCCGTCCCCTGGTTCCGATACCGGCCCGACCAGACGCTGGTGGACGGACTTCCGAAGCTGTTCTTCGTCGAGCCGTACCGGCCGTCCGACCAGGAGAGCCCCGATGAGCTGCTTCGGCATCGGATCTCGGACCGGAAAGTGATCGCGAGAGACGGAG
>JAFYBI010000407.1 GCA_017540285.1 Clostridia bacterium
ACGCCTTTTCCGTGAGATCGAGAGCGGCGGCCCGTTCGGCGAGATCAAACTCCGGTTCCGCGAAGACGGAGAGCAGGACCTTCAATTCGTCCTTCGATGCCGAAGAAAGACGTTCCCTCACCGCTTCCGCGGGAAGGGAGAGGATCTGATTTCGGTAAACAGGGGTGATTTTCATAGTCGTTTCCAAAGAATCATGAAGTGGACCGCGCCTTGCATGTGGCGAGGTATTCGTCGGCGGCCGCGTCCGAGGCCAAGGCGTTGAGGGCGCTGTCAGCCGTGATCCCGGCGCGCAGCAGATGATATCCGGCGGCGGCGATCATCGCGGCGTTGTCTCCGCAGAGCCCGAGCGACGGAACGCAGAACGCGACCTTTCGCCGGCGGCAGGTCTCTGCGATCGCGCGGCGCAGATGGGAATTCGCGGCGACCCCGCCCGCCAGCACGAGCGTTTTGATCCCGGTCTCACGAAGCGCGGCGGCGAGCTTTTTGGAGATCCCGTCACAGACGGTTTTCGTGAAGGATCCGGCGACGGCGCGGCGTACCGCCTCGGGAAGATCGTCCGTCTTCCGCTTCTGCTTTTCGTTGTGGATCGTATTGATGACGGCGGTTTTCAGGCCGCTGAACGAGAAATCGAAGCTGTCGTCACCGACGGCCGGGGAGGGGAAGGGGAACGAGAGCTTTTGGGGATCCGGGTCGGCGAAATACTCCGCGGCCAGCTTGTCCATCGCCGCGCCGCCCGGATAGGGAAGCCCCATCACGCGGCCGACCTTGTCGAAAGCTTCGCCGCAGGCGTCGTCCCGGGATGCGCCGATCTCCTCGAAGGTCGTGTAATCCGGTACGCGGTAGAGCGACGTGTGCCCGCCGGAGACGACCAGCGCGAGATACGGGGGCGCGAGCTCTTCATGCTCGATGTAGGCTGCGGCGACGTGCCCTTCGATGTGATTGACCGGAATGAGCGGGACGCCCAGCGTAACCGCGAGGGATTTGGCGAAGCTGACGCCGACAAGCAGAGAGCCGATCAGACCGGGCGCGAAGGTCACGGCGACGGCGTCGATGTCGGAGAGGCCGATGCCTGCCTCCCGGACCGCTTCGCGCGCGACGTTCGTGACCGCTTCGCAGTGGGCGCGGCTCGCGATCTCGGGGACCACCCCGCCGTAGAGCGCGTGAATGGCGATCTGCGAGGAAATGATGTCGGAAAGAACCGTGAACCGTCCCTCCTCCGCTTTCACGACGGCGGCGGAGGTCTCGTCACACGAGCTTTCGATGGCAAAGAGAATCATAGATGTCCTTTATCCGCCGGAAAGAGCGGCTTCCTCATGAGGATCGCGTTCTCCCTGGGCTTGATGTAGTAGTTGCGGCGGATCCCGATCTCGGAAAAACCGTTTTTGCGGTACAGCGCGCGCGCCGCGGCGTTCGCATCGCGCACTTCGAGATAGACGGCCGTGACGCCTCTCTGTGCCGCATCACGGAGCATCTGCGAGAGCAGGGACTGCCCGACGCCCGTCCGTCTTGAAGCCGGTGCGGAGGCGATGTTGAGCACTTCCGCTTCTTCACCGATCACGAGCATGCACGAAAACCCGACGAGGAGTCCGTCCCTCTCGGCGGCATAGATCGTGACGTTCTCGGATGCAAACGCATCGCGGAAGCTCTCCTCGGACCAGGGACAGGTGAAGGAGGCGTTCTCGATCGCCAGGATTGCGCCGAGCTGATCCTCCGAAGCGCGGATGACTTCGATCTCACCAGACATAGCCGTCGAGGAGATCACCGATCATCACGGAACGCTTGGTCGTGCGGTCATAGAGGAATTTTCCTTCGGGGAATTCCCCGTAGGTGAGATTGAAATAGATATACGGGTATTCTTTCTCGGACCAGAATTTGAGCTCGTATGTCTTGATCGAGCCGACGAGCGGCCATTCGGCATATTCGCCGTTTTCAAAGAGATCGACCAGCTTCCCGATGATATCCGGATCCTCGACGGTCGAGATCGCGTGGGTGATCTCTTCGTTGATGCAGACGAAAACCTTCGACGGATTCATTTCGGAGAGCGTCGGGAGCGTGATCTTCTCGTTATAGAAGACGGTCGTTGCCGTGCCGGAGTACGCTTCGGTCAGCCATTCCTTCGGGTCGAGACCGACGATCTCATAGAGCACGATGTCGGCCTTGCCGTAGTAGGCGAATTCCTCGCCGACCGACGCCGGTTCATAATTCAGCGGAGCGGCGTTGTAGGCAAGATGCTTTGCTTTGTTGATCATCTGTCCGTCGGCATACGTGAGGTTCACGAGACGGGCGGAGCAGGACGAAAGGAGCAGGGTGAGAGCGGCGATGAGAACGGCGGCCGCACGCCGGACGGGATGATTCATAAAACGGATTGTCCTCCAATATAATACGGTTGGCTTCAATAGCCGAGCGCGCCGGAGAGGGAGTCGTCGTTCGCGATCCACTCGGAAACGTCGATCTCCCGGAACTCGTCGGCGGTGTCGCGGATGAAAACCTTCGAGATACCCGCGTTGATGATGAGCTTCTTGCACATCATGCAGGAATTCGTGTTCGGCTGGATCTCGCCGGTCGCCGGACTCGTGCAGCACATGTACAGAGACGCGCCGAGCATGTTCTCCCGGGCGGCAGCGATGATGGCGTTGGCCTCGCTGTGGACCGACCGGCAGAGCTCATAGCGTTCCCCGCGCGGGATCTTGAGCTTTTCCCGGTAGCAGGACCCGATGTCGGTGCAGTTCGCGCGGCCGCGGGGGGATCCGTTGTAACCGGTCGAGATGATGACGTCGTTCTTGACGATGATCGCGCCGAAGCGGCGGCGGAGACAGGTGCTCCGTTCGGAAACCGTCTGGGCGATGTCGAGATAATAATTATGTTTGCTGACGCGTTCCATAAGCGCCCCCGTTCGTGTTTTTTCCATTATACACCATGGAATATGAAAAAATCAAGACGTCGGCGCCACCCAACGCGAAATTTTCGCAAATCGCAGACTACCGGGAGGCAGAATCCTTGAAAAAAGGCAGATTATTCCTGAAAAACGCGCTCACCCTCTCCCTTGTCAGCATTCTGATGCGCGCGCTCGCCGTGAGCTTCAACGCGTATGTCAACCGCAAGATCGGACCGGAGAGCATGGGGCTCTTTACCCTCGTCATGAGCGTCTATGCCTTTGCGGTGACCCTCGCGCTCTCCTGCGTCAATCTCGGCGCGGTCCGGCTGACCTCCGAGAGAGCGGCAAAACTGGAGGAGGCCGGAGCGGATGCGGCGTCGTGGCGGTTCGGGATGCGCCGTGTCATCCGCGCGGTGTCCCTGTACAGCCTCCTCTTCGGGACTGCCAGCGGCGCGCTCCTGTATGCCGCTTCGAACGTCATCGCCGCGCGGCTCCTCGGGGACATGCGGACCGTCTCCTCTCTCCGCGTGCTTGCCCTGAGTCTCCCGGCGATCTCGCTCTCCTCCGCGCTCTCCGGGTATTTCACGGGGCTCCGGAAGGCAGGGAAGAACGCGGTCGCGGCGGTGACGGAACAGCTCGTGAAGATCGCCGTGACCTCGACGGCGCTGATGTTCGTCGTGCCCGACAACGTGGAATCGGCCTGCCTCGCCGTCGTCGGCGGATCCGCCGTTGCCGAGGCATGGACCCTGATCCTGCATTTTCTGCTGTACCTGACCGATTCGAAGCGTCCGGGCGGGATCCCGGCGGGAAAGACGGCGATGAGGACGCGCGCGGCGTTCTCCGAATGCGTGGGGATCGCGCTTCCGGCGGCTGTCGGGGCGTACGCGCGGCAGGGGCTGACGACTCTCGAGCACCTCGCGATCCCGAAAGGGCTTGTGAAGAGCGGCCTGACGCAGGAGACCGCGCTCGCGCAGTACGGACTTCTGCAGGGGATCGCGTTCCCGCTCGTCATGTTCCCCTATGCCGTCATCCATTCCTTCACGTCGCTCCTCGTGCCGGAAATGGCGGAGCGTCACGCGCTTGGAGATACGGAAGGGATGCAGGCGATGGCGCTGCGCGTTTACCGCTATTCCGCCCTCTTTTCGGTCGCGGCATGCGGGGTATTCGTGAACTATGCCCGCGAGCTCGGGATGATGATCTACGATTCCGGCGACGCGGCCCGTTACACGCTCCTCCTCGGCGCGCTCGTCCCGTTCATGTACCTCGACACCGCCGTCGACGCGCTCCTCAAGG
>JAFYBI010000408.1 GCA_017540285.1 Clostridia bacterium
AGCTATTTTCTCTGCTGCCTCACGCAGGAACAGCTTTCGCGCACCCTCTTCCCCCTCGGCGCCATGCATAAGGCTGAGGTCCGCGCCATCGCCGGGGAGCACGGCTTCCTCAACGCCAAGAAGCGCGATTCGCAGGACATCTGCTTCGTCCCGGACGGGGACTACGCCGCGTTCCTCCGCCGATACACCGGCCGGGATTACCCCGCGGGCGACTTCATCCTCGCGGACGGACGCGTCGTCGGGCGTCACCGCGGGATCGTGAACTACACCGTCGGACAGCGGCGCGGCCTCGGCGTCGCGTGGAGCGAACCGCTCTACGTCGTGAAGAAGGACCTCGCCGCGAACACGATCACCCTCGGGCGGGAGGAGGACCTCCTCGTCCGCGCATTCGACGCCGAAGACTTCAACTGGATCGCGGGAGAAGCGCCCGCCGGGCCGATCCGCTGCATGGCCGTCACGCGGTACCATCAGAAGGAGACCCCCGCGACCGTCACCCCGACCGGGGAGCGCACCGTGCGCATCGCGTTCGACGAGCCGCACCGCGCCGTCACCGCCGGTCAGGCCGCCGTGCTCTACGACGGAGACGAGGTCCTCGGCGGCGGAACGATCAAAATCTGACGCGGATCCCCCCATCCGCAGCGGAGGCACGCATGACGACCCAAAGCATCTTCGGCCGGAACCGATACTGGCCCCACACCAGGACCTGCGAGGGCTCCCGCGGCATCGTCGTCCGCGACGGCCTGCTCCTCGTCTCCTATGAGCAAAACACCGACTGGCTCGTCCTCCCCGGCGGAGGGCTGGAGCCCGGCGAGACCCACGCGGCATGCGCCGTCCGCGAGATCCGCGAGGAAACCGGCTTCCTCGTCGAGACGGAGGAGGAATTCCTCGTCCTCTCCGAATATTACGGCGAGGTCCGCTACGTCAGCCATTACTTCGTCTGCTCCGTCACGGGAGAAGCGGCGCAGGCCCTCACCCCCGAGGAGGCGGCGCGCGGCCTCGTCCCCCGCTGGCTCCCCGTCCGGGAGGCGTACGACGCGTTTTCCCGGCACGCCGACTTCGAGGGCGTCTGGGAGGAAAAGCGCGGCGCGTACCTGCGGGAGTTTACCGCGCTGGGCGTCTGGCTCGGCCGCTGATTCCGGCAGTCTGCACAAAAATCCCGCGCCGATCGGGCACAAGCCCTGCGTTTTTTCTCTTGACTTTACCGCTTTAACGTGCTAAAATATCAGCATCCCACCAAACCGCCGAGGCATCCATGACAGAAAACTTCAGCTTCACGAACGACGAGCGGATCATCTTCACGCTCCGCGCGCTGTACACGAAATACGGCTACCAGCCCTACCGGATGAGCAAGTTCGAGGAATACGACCTTTACAGCCGCAACAAGGACTTTCTCGTCTCCGAGGGCGTCATCACCTTCACCGATACGAGCGGACGCCTCATGGCCCTCAAGCCGGACGTCACCCTCTCGATCATCAAGAACACCCGCGACGCCGCCCCGGACGTCTCGAAGCTCTGCTACGACGAGAACGTCTACCGCTCGCCGAAGGGCTCCACCGGCTACCGCGAGCAGATGCAGATCGGGCTCGAGCAGATCGGCGGGGTCGACCTCTGCGGCGTGAGCGAGGTCCTCTGGCTCGCCGCCGAAAGCCTCGCCTCCCTCTCCGGCGACTTCGTCCTCGACGTCTCCCATCTCGGGCTGGCCTCCGCGATCCTCTCCCCGCTCCCCCCGCGGGACGCGACCCGGACGGCCCTGCTCAAATGCGCCGCCGACAAGAACCTGCACGGCATCGCCGAGATCGCGAAGGACCATCCCCTCCCGGACGGCATGGGCGCACGGATCGCCGCGCTCATCGAAGCCTCCGGCAAGCCCGCCCGCGCCCTGCCCCGCCTCCGCGCTCTCGCCGGCGAGCTCGGCATCCCCGAAGCGGCGGACGAGCTCGAAACCGTCCTCTCGGTCTTCGACGGCACGCCCTACGCGGACGCCATCCGCATCGACACCTCGGTGACGGGCGACATGAACTACTACAACGACATCGTCTTCCGCGGATTCCTGCGGGAGGTCTCCGAACCGGTCCTCTCGGGCGGGCAGTACGACATGCTCATGAAGCGCATGCGCCGCACCGACCGCGCCGTCGGCTTCGCCGTCTACCTCGACCGGCTCGAACGCCTCGGCGAGACGCACCCCGACGCCGACGCGGACGTGCTCCTGCTCTATCCGCCGGACACGCCGCCCGCCGACGTCCACCGCGCCGTCACCGCCCTCATCGCCGAGGGCAGGACCGTCTTCGCGGCATCGCACGGCGCCGGACGCCTGACCTTCCGCGCGACGGCGGACCTCATCGGCGGGGAGGTGATCTTCCGTGCCTGACATGCTCAACATCGCCCTGCCGAAGGGACGGCTCGGCGAGCTCGTCTACTCCCTCTTCGACGCCGCCGGCTTCCCCTGCCCGTCGATCCTCAACCCGGGCCGCCGCCTGATCTTCGAGAACGAGGAGGCGGGCGTGCGCTACTTCTGGGTCAAGCCCTCCGACGTCACGGTCTACGTGGAGCGCGGCGCGGCGGACATCGGGGTCGCGGGGCGCGATATCCTGCTCGAATACGAGCCGGACGTCTACGAGCTCTCGGACCTCGGCATCGGAAAGTGCCGCATGGCCGTCGCCGCGCCCGCCGATTTCCGGGACGATCCCCGCCGCACGCTCCGGGTCGCCACGAAATTCCGCCACATCGCCGAGACCTATTACGCCTCGCGCGGCCGGGAGATCGACATCATCCATCTGAACGGCTCCATCGAGATCGCCCCGATCGTCGGCCTCTCCGACGTCATCGTCGACATCGTGGAGACCGGGTCCACGCTCCGGGAGAACAACCTCGCCGTCTACGAGACGATCTTCCCCATCAGCGCGCGCCTCATCGCCAACAAATCCAGTCACAAATTCAAGAACGAAGCGATTTCCCGTCTGGTGCGGGAGATCGCGGGAGGCAGGACATGATCCGCATCGCAGCTTTCGGCGAGGTCGCCCCGGAGGAGATCTTCGCGCGCGCCAACCCGGAGACCGACGTCTCCGCCGCCGTCTCGGAAATCATCGCCGCCGTCCGTCGGGACGGAGACCGTGCGCTCTTCGCCTATACCGAACGATTCGACAAGGTCACCCTCGACGCGCTGACCGTCACGCCGGAGGAGATCGCCGACGCCCGCGCCTCAGTGGAGCCGGAATTTCTCCGCGTTCTCGAGCGCGCCGCCGCGAACATCCGCCGCTTCCACGAGCGCCAGGTCCGAAACAGCTTCGTGCTCACCGGACCGGACGGCGTCGTCATGGGACAGCGCGTGATCCCGGTCGACCGGGCGGGCCTCTACGTCCCCGGCGGCACCGCGGCCTATCCCTCGACCGTCTTGATGGACGCGATCCCCGCCAAGATCGCGGGCGTGGGCGAAGTCGTCATGGTGACGCCTCCGGGCAGGGGGGGGCGCGTGAACCCCGCCATCCTCGCCGCGGCATCCGTCGCCGGGATCGACCGGATCTTCAAGGTCGGCGGCGCGCAGGCCATCGCGGCCCTGGCGTACGGGACCGAGACCGTCCCGAAGGTCGACAAGATCGTCGGCCCGGGCAACGCCTTCGTCGCGGAGGCGAAAAAGCAGGTCTTCGGCGCCGTCTCGATCGACATGATCGCCGGGCCGTCCGAGATCCTCATCGTCGCCGACGGGAAATCCGATCCCCGCATCCTCGCGGCGGACATGCTCTCCCAGGCCGAGCACGACCGGATGGCCTCCGCCGTCCTCGTCACCGATTCGATGCCCCTCGCCGAGGCGGTCCGGGACGAGCTCGAGGTCCGGATCCCCCAGCTCGACCGGGCGCCGATCGCGCGCGCGTCCATCGACAACAACGGCAAGATCATCGTCGCGGACGACCTTTTGTCCGCCGTCGACATCGCGAACGAGATCGCGCCGGAGCACCTCGAGCTCATGGTCGACAACCCGTTCGATCTCCTCGACCGCGTCCGGCACGCCGGGTCCGTGTTCCTGGGCCGCAGCTGCCCCGAAGCCCTCGGCGACTATCTCGCGGGCCCGAACCACACCCTCCCGACGGGCGGCACGGCGCGCTTCTCCTCCCCGCTCTCCGTCGACGACTTCGTGAAGAAGATGCAGTTCACCTACTTCACCGAAGACGCGCTCGCGGATGCGGCCGGAGACGTCGCCCTCTTCGCCCGGAAGGAAGGCCTGACCGGCCACGCGAAGAGCGCCCTCATCCGGGGCGAGGTGAAGCAATGAGCCGGTTCTTCTCGGAGAAATACGCCGCGCTCACGCCCTACGTGCCGGGGGAACAGCCGCGGGACATGCAGTATCTGAAGCTGAACACGAACGAATCTCCCTATCCGCCGATCCCCGCCGTCGTCGAAGCGGCACGGGAGGAGGCGGCGCGGGCCAACCTCTACTCCGATCCCACGGCTCTCGCCCTGCGGCAGGCCGTCGGCGCGCGGTACGGCGTCTCCCCCGACGAGGTGATCGCGGTCAACGGCTCGGACGAGGCCCTCAACTTCGCGTTCATGGCCTTCTGCGACGACCGGCGGCCCGCGGTCTTTCCGGATATCACCTACGGCTTCTATCCGGTCTTTGCCCGCCTGAACGGCGTTCCCTATGAGGAGATCCCGCTCCGGGACGACTTCACCGTCGATCCGGAGGACTACGCCGCCCGGCCGGGGAAGACCGTCTTCCTCGCCAATCCGAACGCCCCGACGGGGATCTTCCTCCCCCTCGCCGCAGTCGAGCGCATCGCGGCCTCCGATCCCGCGCGGGTGGTGGTCGTCGACGAGGCCTACGTCGATTTCGGCGGCGAAAGCGCCCTCTCGCTCGTCCCGCGGTACCAAAACCTCCTCGTCGTCCGCACGTTCTCGAAGTCGAGGTCCCTTGCGGGCGCGCGCCTCGGGTTCGCCGTCGGGCAGGCAGCCCTCATCGCGGACCTCGAAACGATCCGCAATTCCACCAATCCCTACAACGTCAACCGCATGACCCTCGCGATGGGGAAGGCCTCCCTCGAAAACGACGCCGTCAATATGCAGAACTGCGAGACCGTCGCCGCCGTGCTGGATCAAACTGCGGAAGCGCTCCGCTCGCTCGGCTTCACCGTGACCGATTCGTCGGCCAACTTCCTCTTCGCCCGGCATCCCGCGATCGGCGGAGAGGCCCTTTACCGGAAGCTGAAGGCGCGCGGCATCCTCGTCCGCCACTTCTCCCTTCCCCGCATCCGAGACTACAACCGCATCACCGTCGGCACGGCGGAACAGATGAAGACCTTCACCGCCGCCGTCCGGGAAATCCTGGAGGATCCATCATGAGACAGGCATCTCTCTCGCGCACGACCGCCGAGACCGACATCTCCCTCACCCTGAACCTCGACGGACAGGGCAGGGCGGAGATCGACACGGGCGTCGGCTTCCTCGACCACATGCTCACCCTCTTCGCGAAGCACGGCCGCTTCGATCTGACCGTGACCTGCCGCGGCGATACGAACGTCGACGACCATCACTCGGTCGAGGACGTCGGCATCGTGCTCGGCGAGGCGTTCGCCCGGGCCCTCGGGGACAAGCGGGGCATCCGACGCTTCGGCGATAAGGTGATCCCGATGGACGAGGCGCTGATCCTCACGGCCATCGACCTCTCGGGCCGGTCCTTCCTCGGGTATGCCCTCTCCGTTCCGACGGAGAAGATCGGGACCTTCGACACCGAGCTCGTCGAGGAGTTCTTCGCGGCCTTCGTGCGCGCCGCCGGCTGCTCCCTGCACCTCAGACAGCTCGCCGGGACCAATTCGCACCACATCGTCGAGGGCGCGTTCAAGTCCTTTGCCCGCAGCCTGCGGGAGGCCGTGTCCCCCGATCCCGACGCCGCCGGGGAGATCCCCTCGACCAAGGGGGTGCTCTGAGGTGACGATCGGCATCGTCGATTACGGCGTCGGCAATCTCTTCTCCCTCACCTCTTCGTTCGCCATGATCGGCGCGGAGGCCGTCGTCGTCCGGGACGCGGAGGGCGTGCGCCGCGCGGACAAGATCATTCTGCCGGGCGTCGGGGCGTTCGGGGATGCGGCGGCGAAGCTCCGGGAGAGCGGTCTCGACCGGGTCCTCACGGACGAAGCGCGCGCCGGCAAGCCGCTGCTCGGCATCTGTCTCGGGATGCAGCTCCTCTTTGAAAAGAGCCTCGAATACGGCGAGCACCGGGGCCTCGGGCTTCTCCCCGGCACGGTCGCGCCGATCCGGGACGTCATCCCGGCGGATTACAAGATCCCGCACATCGGCTGGAACGCGCTCACCCTCACCCGCCCGGACTGCCCGCTGTGGAAGCACATCCGGGAGGGCGACTACGTCTATTTCGTCCACTCGTATCACGCGACCCTCTGCGGGGATTCCGCCGCGGCGGTCACGGAATACGGCGGCACCCTCACCGCGGCGGCGTGGCAGGGAAACGTCTTCGGCTGCCAGTTCCACCCCGAGAAGAGCGGCGGGGTCGGCATGAACATCCTGAAGGCTTTCTGCGAAGAAGGAGGCGCGCGATGATC
The DNA here is from genome assembly GCA_017540285.1 of Clostridia bacterium. GTDB lineage: Bacteria > Bacillota > Clostridia > Oscillospirales > CAG-272 > UMGS1696. The sequence goes on from JAFYBI010000408.1 coordinate 6,546, forward strand.
CTCTTCCCCGCGATCGATCTCTACGAAGGACGCGCCGTCCGGCTCTACAAGGGCCGCTACGAGGACATGACGGTGTACGCAGATCATCCCGAAGACGCGGCGGCGGATTTCGTCCGGGCGGGATGCCCGCACATCCACCTCGTCGACCTCGAGGGCGCCAAGACCGGCGGGACCCCGAACCTCGCCTCCGTCCTCACCGTCAAGGAGGCGTCCGGCGCGTTCTGCGAGGTCGGCGGCGGCGTCCGTTCGATGGCGGTGATCGAGCGCTACCTCGGCGCGGGGATCGACCGCGTGATCCTCGGGACGGCGGCGGTGCGCGACGAGCGGCTTCTCTGCGAGGCCGTCGGGAAATACGGCGATCGGATCGCGGTCGGCGCGGACATCCGGGACGGGCGCGTCGCGGTGTC
>JAFYBI010000409.1 GCA_017540285.1 Clostridia bacterium
GAGCCCTGCACGTTACGCTTGCGCCCGTAGGGGGAGGTCGTCGTGACCTGGCCGGGGATCGTGGTCGGGGCCATCTGGCCGCCGGTCATGCCGTAGATGCAGTTGTTGATGAAGATCACGGTGATGTTCTCGCCGCGCGTAGCCGCATGGACGGTTTCCGCCGTGCCGATCGCCGCGAGGTCGCCGTCGCCCTGATCGGTGAAGACGACGGTGTCGGGACGGGTGCGCTTGAGGCCGGTCGCGACAGCGGGAGCGCGTCCGTGCGCCGCCTCGATCATGTCGCATTCGAAGTAGTTGTAGGCGAAGACGGAGCATCCGACGGGCGCGATGCCGACGGTATTGCCGAGGATGCCGAATTCGTCGATGGTTTCCGCCACGAGACGGTGAACGATGCCGTGGGTGCAGCCGGGGCAGTAATGCAGCGGCACGTCGGACAGCGCCTCGGGTCTGTCAAATACGGTTTTCATCGATATGAAGTTCCTTTCCTGATACCTGATTACGCTTCCGCGAGCTTCCGGATTTCCGCCGCGACTTCTTCCACGGACGGGATGATCCCGCCGGTGCGGCCGAAGAAGTAAACGGGTCGCTTTCCGTTCACCGCGAGGCGGACGTCGTCCACCATCTGGCCCATGGACATTTCGACGGAGAGGAAGACCTTCGCCGTGTCCGCGAGTGCGGCGAGCTTCTTTTTCGGGAACGGCCAGAGGGTGATCGGCCGGAGCAGGCCCGCCTTGATCCCCGCCCTGCGCATGTCGGCGATCGCGCTCTTCGCAATGCGCGCCGTGATGCCGAACGCGACGAGAATGATATCCGCGTCGTTCGTCATATACTCTTCGTAACGGACCTCGTTTTCCTCGACCTTCGCATACCGCTCGTAGCGCGCGCGGATGGAGTTCTCGAGTTCGTTCGGGTCGATGAAGAGGGAATTCACGATGTTTTTCTTCCGCTGGCCCTTCGTGCCGTTCGTCGCCCAGGTCTTCTCGGGCAGCGCGCGCTTCGGGAAGACGGAGAAGTCGACCGGCTCCATCATCTGACCGAGCGCGCCGTCCGCGAGCAGCATCGCGGGCATGCGGTAGGTATCCGCGAGATCGAACGCTTCGGCGGTGAGGGAGGCCATTTCCTGCACGGAGGAGGGCGCCAGGACGATCAGTCTCAGGTCCCCGTGACCGACGCCGCGGGTCGCCTGATAGTAGTCCTGCTGGGAGGGCTGGATGCCGCCGAGACCCGGGCCGCCGCGCTGGACGTTCACCACGAGGCAGGGCAGGTCGCATCCCGCGATGTAGGAGATCCCCTCGGATTTGAGCGAGACGCCCGGCGAGGAGGAGGAGGTCATGGCGCGCGTTCCGCCGGCGGAGGCGCCCATCAGCATGTTGATCGCCGCGACCTCGGATTCCGCCTGCAGGCAGAGCCCGCCGACCTTCGGCAGACGCTTCGCCATGTATTCGGCGACTTCGGTCTGGGGCGTGATGGGATATCCGAAGAAGTACACGCATCCGGCGGCAATGGCGGCCTCTGCGATGGCTTCGTTGCCTTTCATCAGTACTTTGCTCATGTCGTCGTCCTCCTTACGCGTCCTTTTCCACTTTGATCACACAGTCGGGGCACATGGTCGCGCACATGGCGCAGGCGATGCACTTCTCCTGGTCCACGATGACGGCGGGATGGTAGCCCTTTCCGTTCAGCGCGGCGGTGTCGAGCGCGAGGATCTTCTTGGGACAGACGTCCACGCAGAGCCCGCAGCCCTTGCACCGTTCGGTGCGGAATGTAACTTTATTCATTCGAATCCTCCTTGGCGAACCGGAAAACCCGGCTCGGATCGTTGTTGGTCGATGTTCAGAAGAGCCGCTTCGTCGCGTTGACGATGGGGAAGAGCGGCTCGTCGGCGTAACCGGCTTCCGCCATCCGCTGCGGCGCATCCGGGGCGATCGCCGGGCACCAGACGTGGCAGAAGAGCGGCAGACCGCACCGCCGTGCGCATTCCCGGCCGTATTCGGCGCTTTCTGCGATGTCCGCCCCCGTCGTTTCCGCGCCGAGGTTGGAGTTGTTCACGAGCGCGGTGCAGCGGAGTCCGCAGGCCCGCTCGATCTCGAGCATGCAAAGGGCGGCGTCCTCCGGATCGGCGATGAGCGGCCGGAAACGGTTCACGACGTAGAACAGGGAATACCCGGCTTCGAGTATCGCCTCCCGGTACATGCCGAGCGCGACCGAGCCGTCGTCCCCGCCCAGATCCACGATCGTGACGTCGTCCTTCGAGCCGATCAGCCCGCGCATCCGGGGCGGAAGAGACGGGATGTCGACGTTGGTGTTCGCGAATTCCGGGATCAGCGGATCGATGCCGTGCTCCCGGAGGAGAGGGGCCGCGTCCGCCGTGCGGAAATACGGATTGACGATATCGAGGTCCGCCGCGTGGACCGGAAGTCCCGGAAAGACCGTTTTCGCATAGATCGCCAGATTGACGGCGAAGTTCGTTTTCCCCGCGCCGTAGTGTCCCGCGACGACGGAGAGGTTCCGGATCAGTCCTGTGTCCATCCCTGCCTCCTGTTTGATCGTTATCGTCTATTCTATCACAATCCACGCAAAAAAGAAAGAGGGAATTTCCATAATCGTGTGAATATTTATACCAGAATTGTGTGCAAATTCCCGGAAATAAAAAAATCCTGTCTCAACACGAAGAATTCATGCAAAAGGGTTTGAAAAAACGCGCCGTATGTGATATAATATACTAATCGTATCATAGGGGAGGTATTTTTCGTGCGCCCATTGCTCCTCACATGGCCCAGACAGGTCGAAGACATCCTCAGCATCATCAAGGCCATTTCGGTGCTCGACGTGATCGACATCATCTGCGTCTCGGTGCTTCTCTATTATCTCTATAAATTCATCCGCGACCGCCGTGCGGGAAAGCTGGCGATCGGGGTCCTTCTCCTGTTCGCCGCGCAGATCATCACCAGCACCCTCGACATGTACCTCCTCCAGTACATCCTGCACAACGTCTTCCAGATCGGCTTCATCACCCTCGTGATCCTGTTCCAGCCGGAGATCCGCTCCGTGCTCGAACAGGTCGGCGCGACGCCCATCAAGGGCCTCAGGACCTTCAGCGAGCCGCGGGACAGCGCATCGGTGCAGGCGGTGATCGACGAGGTCACGGCGGCCGTCGGCGACCTCGCGGACTCGAAGACCGGCGCGCTCATCGTCTTCGAGCGCACGACCCGCCTCGGCGACATGATCCTCACGGGCACGGTGATCGATGCCTATCCCGCTGCGTTCCTCATCAAGAACATCTTCTTCAACAAGGCGCCCCTGCATGACGGCGCGATGATCATCCGCGACGGACGCATCAACGCCGCCGGCTGCCTCCTGCCGCTCTCCTCGAACCCCGACATCATCAAGGATCTCGGGACGCGTCACCGCGCGGGCATCGGCATGAGCGAGAACAGCGACGCCGTGGTCGTGATCGTGTCGGAGGAGACCGGCGTGATCTCC
>JAFYBI010000410.1 GCA_017540285.1 Clostridia bacterium
TCTTTTCCTCCGGAGATCGTTGAAATGGGGGTCGCTTCATTATACTTCATCCCGCCGCAAAATGCAAGAACAAATAAGAAATCCGACCCGTGAGAGCCGGATTTCGTTCATGGTCCCGAATGCTCAATCTTCGCTGCGGTAATCGCCCTTGACCGACACGCGGTTCGCTTCGATCGAGCCGGTCACGTCCCCGTCGACCTGTACGTTTCCGCCTGTGTCGATGTTGCCCTGCAGGTCTCCGCCGATGTTGACGCGCCCGCCCGCTTCGACGTCGCCCGTCACCTCGCCTTCGATGCTGATGCTGCCGCCCGCGTCGACACCCCCGTTCACAGTGCCCGCAACCGTCACGCTGCCGCCTGCCTCGACCGATCCGTTCACGTCGCCCTCGACGGTCACGTTGTCCGCCGCGGAGAGATCGCCGTCATAGTTTCCTTCGATGATGACGTTCTTGCCTTCCAGCCGGAATTCCGGCGCACCGTCGGGCGAACCCCAGCTCGCCTTCCCGGCTGTCACGTCACCCTCGATGCTGCCGCTGACCGTGAGCTCTCCGGAGCAGGAGGCGTCTCCGTCGATGTCGCCCTGCACCGAGAGATCGCCGTTCTTTGCCGTTGCGTCCCCGCCGACGTCGCCGCCGATCTCCATCGTGCCTTCCGAGACCGCATCCCCGCCGACGTCCCCGCCGATCGTCATGCTGCCTCCCCGCGCGTCTCCGCTGACGTCGCCGCCGACCGACACCGGCCCGTTCGCCGATACGTCGCCGCTCACGTCTCCGCCGATCGCTGTCGGTCCGTTTGCCGAGACGTCGCCTCTCACGTCGCCCTGGATGGTCACGCTGAGCGCGCCGGTGAGGTCGCCGTCATAGTCGCCGTTGATTGTGACGTTCTTGCCGTCGGCGGAGAATTCAAACTCCGTGCCGCCGTCATCGACCTGGGTTCCGTCCCCGCCGGCCGACGCGCAGTGGACGCCCATCCCGGCGTTTGCGTTGCCGGAGATCGCGCCGCAGGTGATGCCGAGACCCGCATCCGCATTGCCTGCCACGTCGCCGCAGTTCAGCTCCAGCCCGGCGTGGGCGGGTCCGTTCACGTTCCCGTTGACCGTCATGCCGAGGCCGCTCGTCGCCGTGCCGTTCACTGTGCCGTCGACCGTGACGCTGAGCTCGGATTTCAGTGAGCCGCCGACGCCGTTCACAATGAGCGTGACATGGCGCTCGGGCGAGCCGATGAAGTTTGCGATGATCCTGCCGTCCCGGATGAAGGCGATTTCATAAGCGCCGTCCGCGCCGCCGAAGTCATAGGTCTCGTCCGAGACGGGGAGGGAATAGTCCTCGAGGCCGCCGAGATGGATATTGTTCCCGTCCGATTCGACCTGCTCCCCGATCTGTGCGGCGTGCTCTTCCTCGTACTGCCGGGTCATTCCCTCGATTTCCGCTGCGTGTTCTTCTGCGTATTTCCGCGCGGATTCCTCGATCTCTGCGGCGTGTTCTTTTTCGTATTTCTCCGCGATCTTCTCGAATTCCGCCTTGTGCGCTTCCGCCCGCGCGGACATTTCCTTGTAAAAGTCCTCGAAGCTGCCGCCCGGTTTGACTTCGTTGAGGTCGTCCGGCTTGATGAGTACTTCGCGCGGGCCGAGCCCGTTCTGCGGCGCGATGTATCCGAGCGCTTCCATCCGGTCGAGGATGCGCGCCGCCTGCCCGTAGCCGATCGCGAGCTTAGACTGGATCAGGGACGTTGAGACCTTCCCGGCTTCCGCGGCGAGTGCGACGGCCTTGGTGAAGAGCAGTTCTTCGTTGTTCGCCTCCGCCTGCTTCTTTGCGTTTTCCGCGCTGCGACGGGCTTCCTCCTGCATGATGGCGGCCCGCTGACGCGCTTCTTCCGCGCTCTTCATGGCTTCCGCCCGCAGCGCTTCCGCCTGCCTTCTCGCTTCCTCCGCGCTCTTTCTGGCTTCCTCCCGGATCGCCTCGGCCTGACGCCGCGCGTTTTCCTGGCTTTCGCGGAGCTGTGCTTCGATCCCGTGGCTGACCGATCCGCTTTTGACCTTCGGCACGCTGATGAGCGGGAGCTCGATCGCCGGGATGCCGGGGACCTTGATCGGCGGGATATGGATCTGATAGGAATCTCCCGCGTCCTCGACCGTCGGCTCCGGTTCGTCTTCGCCGTCTTCGATCACCGCGGTGTCTTCTTCTTTTTCTTCGCCGGGACCTTCTTCA
>JAFYBI010000411.1 GCA_017540285.1 Clostridia bacterium
AGATACGGTCCGTAGCGAGCGGTACACTCGGCGACGGCTCGTTCGTCGCGGTCCCAGAAGAGGGCGACGATCCGCCGGTCCGTCTCTGCTTCGGCATTGGCTTCAGGAGCGTCGGAGCCGCGGGCGGCAAGTTCCGGGTCCATGGTGGTTCTCCTTTCATGGGGATCTGAGACGTCTCTGCCCTTAAAGACGTATTTTTCCGCAAAAGGTCTCGCGGTTTGGGAAATATCCCGAAAAGTTTTCTGAGATCCAAAAAGGCCGCCGAAAAACGGCGGTCCCGGGGGATTTCACTTCCAGTCGTAGATCGAGCCGTGGTCGAAGTGGAAGAACAGCAGCTCGATGAGAGCGGGATGATAGGGGATGAAGGTCTTCTCCCGGATCATCGAGAGGATCTCCTCCCGCGTCGCCCATCGCGCCTCGGCGACCTCGGATTCCTGCAGCACGAGGCTCCGGGCGGAAACGTCCGATTTCGCGATGTAATAGTCGTCGAAGCCGTCCCTGAAATTCACCGTAAAGACGGCGCGGCCGTGCCGGAGAGCGTCGAGATCGAGCCCGACCTCCTCCTGCACCTCCCGCCAGATCGCCGTGGGACTGTCTTCCCCGGCCTGCGCGGAGCCGCCGCAGGTGATGTCCCAGAGGCCCGGGAAGACCGCCTTCCACGGCTGACGCTTCTGGATGAGCATCTCGCCCTTCGCGTTGAAGACCGCGGCGTGTACGACAACGCGATACCGTCCCGGAGGGATCGGATCTCCGCCCCGCACGGCGAGCTCGCCGGTCTTGATCCGGTTCTGATCGTAAAGATCCCAGAGTTCCATTTCAGTACCTCTCATTGGTGTCCGTATAGGGCTTCTTCCCGTTTCAGCCGGTGCAGCTTGATCCCGTAGACGACCGAATGCGCGGCCGTCGTGACGAGCCAGGAGATCGGGTAGGAGATGTAGAGCATGAAGAGCGTGTGATGCGCGGCAAAGACCGTGGCGATCCACACGATGCGCAAGAGACACGATCCGACGAGCGCGTTGATCATCGGGATGAGCGAGAGCCCCATGCCGCGCTGTCCGCCGACCATGACCTCCATCATCCCGCAGAGGAAATACGGCAGCGCGATGTAGGACAGCCGGATCCTGCCGTAGGCGACGGCGTCGGGCGCGTCGGGGAGATAAACCGAGAGCAGCGGCCCGGCGAGGAGATTGCTGACGATGCCGAAGAACAGCCCGATGACCGTGACGATGATGAGGCAGCGGAAGATGACCTTGTTGATCCGGTCCAGCCGCCGCGCGCCGACGTTCTGGCCGACGAAGGTCAGGGACGCGTGGTACACGGAGTTCATCGCGATGTAGGTGAAGCCCTCGATGCTCGCCGCCGCGCCGTTTCCGGCCATGACCAGCGCGCCGAAGGAATTGACCGACGACTGGATGATGACGTTCGAGATCGAGAAGACGGTCCCCTGAAGCCCCGCGGGCAGGCCGACCGTGACGATCTTCTTGAGCTTGTCCGGGTGGATCCTCAGCTTCTTCCACTCGAAGCGGAAGCACTCGCGGCTGTGCATCATGTAGACGATGACGAAGACGGCGGAGAGGATCTGCGAGATGACGGTCGCCCATGCGACGCCCGTGACGCCCATGCGGAAGACGATGACGAAGAGCAAGTTCAAAAGGACGTTCGCGAGGCCGGAAATCGAGAGGAAATAGAGCGGGCGGCGCGTATCCCCGACGGAGCGGAGCACGGACGCGCCGAAATTGTAGGCCATGTTGGCCGTCGTGCCGACGAAATAAATGCGCAGATAGCGGGTCGAGAGCGGCAGGACGGCGGGATCCGATTTCATCCAGATGAGGAACTGGCGGGAGAAGATCATCCCGACCGCGGAGACGAACACGCCGCCGAGAAAGCTCACCAGATAGGAGGTATGGACCGTGCGGGAGACGCCCTCGTAATCCTTCGCGCCGTAATCGTGCGCCACGGCGACGGACGTACCGACGGAGAGGCCCATGAAGAGGTTGACGAGCAGATTGATGAGCGAACCCACGGAGGTGACGGCGGCGAGGGCATTCGTGCTCTCCCAGCGTCCGACGACGATGCTGTCCGCGGCGTTGTAGAGGAGCTGCAGGATACCGGTCGCCATGAGGGGCAGGATGAACCGGATGATCTGCGGCGTGAGCGGTCCCTCGGTGAGGGTCTTGTTTCCGGAATTCATGGATGGAAAGTTCCTTTTCAGTCGTGATGCCAGAATGCAGAGAAGAATACAGGTACCATTATACGCTTCCCGCGGGCGGAATGCAAGAGGATCCGGGAAAATTCGCCGGGGGCATTGCAATTCGCGGCGGGATGTAGTATAATGAGATCAACCGGAACCGACGGGGAGAGGAGGCGCGCCGATGCAGTACCGCTTTGCCGGCCGCGGCGACTATTCGTATCTCGCGAGCGGCAACGTTCTGAAGCATTTCACGGGCATGCCCTGCTTTCCCGTCCGGCTCACGCTCGAGCTCTTCGGGCGGGCGAAAGAAGCCGTCGGCCGGGACAGGCTCCGCGTGTACGATCCCTGCGCGGGAAGCGGATTCAGCCTCTCGGCGATGGGGATCGCCATGCAGCGGGAGATCGAAGCGATCTACGCCTCGGACGTCGACCCGGCCTGCGTCGAAGCCGCGCGGTGCAACACGTCCCTGCTCTCCCGCGAGGGTCTCGCCGCGGCCCGGGAACGGCTCGCGGATCGCGGCGCGTCGGCGGAAAGGCTCGCGCAATACGACGAAGCGGCCGCAAAGATCCTGCCCCTGCTCGCCGGGGAGCCGCCGCGGGTGACGGTCTTCCGGCATGACATCCTCGCGTCGACGCCGTCCCTCCCGGAGCCCGTCGATTTCCTCTTCGCCGATCTTCCCTACGGGATCATGACCGAATGGCAGACGGACGCCGCGGCATCCGATCCCGCTGAGCGCTTTTTCGAAAACATCGTCCCCCTTCTCGCGCCGGGCGGAGTCGCAGCCGTCGCCGGACGAAAGGATCTCCGGCCCCCTGCCGGGATGTTCCGCAAGCTCGACCGCATCAGCGCGGGACACCGGCTCGTGTGGCTGCTCCGCCCCGCCGAATGAACAGGCACAGAATTCTCCGAAAGCCCATATCACCCATCATCCTGAAAGGAGTCCCAACCATGAAACGAACGCTTGCCATCCTGCTCGCCATGCTCCTTCTCTTCGCCTCCTGCGCGAACGGCTCCGGACCGGAATCCTCCGGAGACGGCGCCGGAGAAGGCACTCCGACCGATCCCTCGGCAGCCGCTGAGACCGTCCCGGAGACCGAAGAGCCCGCTCTGCCCGAGCCCGATCTCCCGGCAGATCTCAAGTTCGACGGCGCGACCTTCACCTTCGGCGTCGTGGACAATCCGAACGCGAAAAACGCCATCGTCATGGAAGAGGTCACCGGCGAAGTGCTGAACGACGCGCAGTACGACGCGATCAACCTGGTGAACGAAGCTCTCGGCGTGACGGTGCAGGAATACGTCATGACCAGCGGCTATCCGGCGCTCAACTCCCTCACCCCGATCATCGCCGCGGGCGACGACGCGATCCAGGTGGCGAACGTCTTCTGCGTCGACGCGACGGGTCTGCTCTCCGGCGGCTACGTGCTCGGCTATGAGAACATCCCCTACATCGATCTCTCGAAGCCGTGGTGGGACCAGGGCGCGAACGAATCCCTGACGCTCGCGGGGATCCGGTACGCGGCCATCGGAGACCTTTCGATCTCCACCCACGACCTGACCTACGTCCTGCTCTTCTCCTCCGCCCTCATCGATCAGAATTCGCTGGAGAATCCCTATTCCCTCGTCTTTGAGGGCAAGTGGACCATGGATAAGATGAAATCGATGTGCGAAGCGGTCCTGCTCGACGCGAACGGAAACGGCACGCGGGACGAAGAAGACGTCTACGGCTATCTCTCCGCCGTGAAAATGGTGCTCCCCTCCTTCTGGATCGGCGCGGGCGTGAAGTCCATGGAATTCGACGAAACCGGGACCCCCGTGCTCACGATGGCGGACGAGAAGTTCAATTCGGTCTTCGAGAAGATCTACGCGATGACCTACGACAACGACGCGTGGATCAAGGTCTCCGAGGATTCCGACGTGCCGCTCGAAAACCGCACCCGCTTCTCGACGAACCACAGCCTGTTCCTCGACTGCTCCCTGTTCTGGGTCGCCGCGCTCCGTGAAATGGAGACTGATTTCGGCATCATCCCCTACCCCAAGTACGACGAGAATCAGCAGAACTACTGCTCCCGCATCAGTTACTACATGCCGCCCATGATCCCGAAGACGAACCAGAACCTCGAACTCGTCGGCGCGGTGCTCGAAGAGGCGAACTATCAGGCGAAGAAGCTCATCACCCCGGCGTACTACGACATCGCCCTGAAGGGCAAGTACGCGCGCGACAAGGAAAGCATCCAGATGCTGGATCTGATCTTCGACTCCCGCGTGATCGATCTCGGCGACACCCTCTTCTGCTCGCAGGTCCGCGACGGCTTCGTCGCCTCGATGTTCTCCTCGAACAACCGCGACCTCGCCTCGACCGTCGCGAAGAACGTCAAGGTCATCAACAAGCAGATCCAGAAGATGATCGAAGCGATCAACGGAAACTGATGCCTGCTCCCGCCCATGACAGGGGAGCGCCTGTTGCTCCCGGAAAGGATCTCTGCCCATGAAATACCGGATCACAGCCATCCTGCTGGCCCTGACGCTCCTTCTGCCCCTCCTCGTTTCCTGCGCACAGGATCAGACGGAGACGCCCGCGCCGGCCGCCGATCTCTCCGCTGCCGAACCGGCTGCCGAGCCGGAGGAGACGGAAGCGGACGCAGCATACACCCCCGACGATCTCGGGGAAGCGGACTTCGGCGGCGCGTCCTACGTCATCGCCGGACTCTCGAACCGCACCACCACCGCTGTCACCTCCTCCGAAGTCAACGGCGAGGTCATCAACGACGCGCAGTACAACGCCGCGCGCACGGTCGAGGACCGCTTCAACGTCGCGATCTCCTATGAGGACCTGGCAAACGACGACGGCGCGATGACGAATGCGATCAAAGGCATCGTCGCGAGCGGCGAAGAAAACTACGCCGTCACCTTCGGCGTCGACACGGGGCAGATCAGCCTCGCCCTCTCCGGCACCTATCACAATCTGAAGGCGGTCCCGGAATTCAATTTCGATCAGCCGTGGTGGATCGCCTCGACCGACACGATCGGCGTCGGGAACAAGTCCTACGTCGCGTCGTCCTACCTCTCCTACTACTGCCTCTACTACATGCGCCTGTTCGTCATCAACAAGGACATGGCGGCGGATCTCGGCATCGAGGTCCCGTATCAGAAGGTCTACGAGGGGAACTGGTACCTCGACGACGTCGTCGCCATGACCGAGATCGGAACGGCGGACCTCGACGGCGACGGCAAGATGGGGGCGAACGACCGCTACGGTCTCTCCTACGAGGTCTTCTACACGCTGCAGAACTCCCTCGGCGTGGCGGTGATCTCGAAGGACGCGGACAACATGCCCGTCATTTCCTTTGACGTGGACCGCGCGTCTCTCTATCTCCAAAAGATGGAGAAGATCGTCGACAACTACGGCATTTATCAGACGAACTACGGCGCGCATGTGTTCGCAGACGGGCTTTCCCTGCTCTGCTACTGCAACCTGCGCGAGGTCTGCAACATCATCCGCGACACGGACCTCAACTACGGCTTCCTGCCCGCGCCGAAGCTCGACGAGCTGCAGCAGGACTTCATGACGGTCGCGACGGACGTATACTGGGGCATCCCCGCGTCCTGCGTCTCCGGAATGCCGATGATCGGGACGGTCACCGAAGCCCTCTCCTGCCAGCACTTCAACTACGTGCGCCCGGCGTTCTTCGAGACTACGATGAAGACCAAGCTCTCGGGGACTGAGGACGACACGAAGATGCTCGACCTCATCGCGAGCCGCCTGAGCATCGACTTCGGGTATGCGTACAACGCGAACCTCTCCGGTGTGAGCTCGATCGACGACCTCGTGCGGGACGGCGTGCGCTCCGACACGGTGGCGTCGACCTACCAGCGTCTCCAGAAATCGATGAACAAGGCGCTCGAGAAGATCATTTCCAAGTACGAAGAGTTGCCGTAAGCCCCATTTCGCAAACACACCCCCCGGAATCCCAAGCAGATTCCGGGGGGTGTTTCCATTTAAGCGGACGTCAGATCTTCGCGACGGTGATGGCGCAGGCCTCGCCGTTGATGTCCCAGTCCTTCTGGTACCCTTCGATCGGCTCGAAGACGAGCTCGTCGCAGAGGGTCGCGGACTTCATCTCGTCGGGCGACGCGGAGAGGAGGTCCTTCAGCTTCGCGCTTCCGGTGACGGAGACCCGGATGTGGTCGGTGACGACGAAATCCGCTTCCTTGCGCATCGTCTGGACCTTCGAGATCACCTCGCGGACATACCCTTCGGCGATCAGATCGTCGGTGAGGTTCGTGTCGAGCGCGACCGAGACGTTGTTCTCGGAGACGGTGAAGTACCCGGGCTTCTGCTTGACCTCGATGAGGAGATCGTCTTCGGCGAGATCCACGGGCGCGCCGTCAAACGTGAAGTGCAGCCTGCCGTTCGCGCGCAGCTCCGCCATCGCGGCGTTCCCGTCGAAGCTCTCGTCCTGCAGCGCCGCGCGGATCTTTCCGAGGAGCTTGCCGTACTTCGGACCGACGGTCTTGAGGTTCGGCTTGAAGCTGTAGGAGGAGAGCGCGCTCATGTCGTCGACGAACTTCACCTCGCGGACGTTGAGCTCGTCGCGGATGATCTCGGCGAGATTCTTCTCCGGCTTGACGTCGGAGCGGACGTACAGGGCGGAGAGCGGCTGGCGGTTCTTCAGGTTCGCGCCGTTGCGCGCCGCGCGTCCGAGTACCACGATGTCGATGATGGCGTTCATCTGCTCCTCGAGCGATTTGTCGATCCGGCTCTCGTCGACGGCGGGATACGCGCAGAGGTGGACGGATTCCGGCGCGCTCGGATCCACGGAGCAGACAAGGTTGCGGTAGATGTCGTCGGCCATGAAGGGGATGAAGGGCGCGGCGATCTTCGAAACCGTGACGAGCGCGGTCCAAAGCGTCATGTACGCCGCGATCTTGTCTCCGGTCATGTCGGGACCCCAGTAGCGCTCGCGGGACCGGCGGACGTACCAGTTCGAGAGCTCGTCGACGCATTCGTACAGGGCCTTCGCGGCCTCGGGGATGCGGTAGTTCTCGAGATGGCTGTCGACGGCCTTCACGGCGGAGTTCAAGACGGAGAGGATATAGCGGTCCATCACCGTGAGAGCACAGTCGGAGAGGCTGTACTGCGTGGGATCGAACTGGTCGATCTCCGCGTAGAGGACGTAGAAGGCGTAGGTGTTCCAGAGGGTGCCGAGGAACTTGCGCTGGCCCTCCTGAACGGCTTTCCCGGAGAAGCGGGACGGCAGCCACGGAGCGGAGTTGGTGTAGAAATACCACCGGATCGCGTCCGCGCCGTAGGTCTCGAGTGCTTCGAACGGGTCGACGGCGTTGCCCTTGGACTTCGACATCTTTTGCCCGTTCTCATCCTGCACGTGGCCGAGGACGATGACGTTCTTGTACGGCGAGCAGTCGAAGAGGAGCGTGGAGATCGCCATGAGGGAGTAGAACCAGCCGCGGGTCTGGTCGACGGCTTCGCTGCTGAAGTCCGCCGGGCACTGCGCCTTGAACTTGTCCTCGTTTTCGAAGGGATAGTGGTGCTGGGCGAAGGGCATGGAGCCGGAGTCAAACCAGCAGTCGACGACCTCGGGCACCCGCTTCATCTCGCCTCCGCATTCCGGACAGACGAGCGTGACCTCGTCAATGTAGGGGCGGTGCAGCTCG
>JAFYBI010000412.1 GCA_017540285.1 Clostridia bacterium
AAACGCACGGAACAGTGCGATGGGAAAATCTTGCATGATCTGCCTCCTTAATCCGTTGCCTTCTCCGAGATCGCGTCCCGCTTTGTGCCGCGGATGTGCACCAGATGCGCGATCCCGGGGATCGAATGTCCCTGCTGGACGGCTGCGGTGTTCATGAGCGCGCCCGTCCCGAGGAACAGAAGCTCTTCGATCTGCCCGTCCTTTAGCATTTCGCAGAGTTCCGCCGCCATCACGACGGCAGAGCATCCGCATCCCGAAGCCCCGGCATGCGCGTCCGCCGGATCGCGGTCGTAGATGCGCAGTCCGCAGTCCGTGTGCCGGTCCCGGATCTCAAGTCCTTTTGCCGCGAGAAGATCGTACAGGATCGCGCTCCCCTCCGCGCCGAGGTCGCCGGTGACGATGAGCGCGCCGTCCGGGAGGCATCCGCTGTCCCGGTAGCGCAGGATCGTGTCCGCCGCCGCGGGAGCCATCGCAGCTCCCATGTTCGCTGCGTCCGTGATCCCCCGATCGACGATGCAGCCCGGCATGACGTCGAGGATCTCCGGCACGTGCGTTCCCGTTGTCCGCTGCGCGTCGCCCAGCCGGGAGGAGACGATGAACGCGCCTGCTCCCGTCACCGTCCACTGTGCCGTCGGGGTCCGCTGTCCTCCGTATTCGAGCGGGTAGCGGAACTGACGCTCAGCCGTGCAGAAATGCGAAGATGTGACCGCCGCGCATCGCCTGCAGACCGATGCCGTCGCCAGCGTCGCGAGGAGCAGTCCCTCCGCCGCGGTCGAGCATGCGCCGAAGAGACCGAGGAACGGGATCCGATACCCGAGCAGCCCGTAACTCGAGGAAACGCACTGATTCACGAGATCGCCAGCGACGAGCAGATCGAGGTCCCCTTCGACAAGCTCCGCTTTCCGCATGGCGATCCCGAGAGACAGGCGCTGCATTTCCGCCTCGGCCTTTTCCCATGAATCCTTTCCGAAGCGGTCGTCCCCGCTGAAATCGAAGCGTTCGCCGAGCGGACCTCTCTTCTCCTTCTGTCCGACGACGGACCCGGCGGATGTGATGAAGACCCGGCGGGCCGGGAAAAACGGTTTGTTCTGCATATGAGACCTCCGATTTGAACTCATTTCACAGGATACCCGGGGAATCCGGTTTTATACCGGAATCCCGGCTGGACATTTATGGAAAGATCACAAATCAGATCCATTCGCGTTGTGCACAAAGACGAAAAACAGGCCTGCATTGCGCGTCGGAACGGTCAAGAAAGAGAAATTGCGATGTGACGGTTGACTTTTGCGGATAACGGAGTATAATAGTCACGGCCGCAGGGAAAAAGACGTGCGGCCGGAGGAATGAGATGGAAAAAAGCACCTACCGCTATCCCGTGTCGCTCGGCGGGATTCAGGATCTTCTCGAATTCACGCACCGCGCGTCGAGATGCCCCGGAGAGGTCATGCTTGTCAACGGGCATCACCGGCTCAGTGCGAAGAGTTTTCTGAGCGTCATGATCGCGAAGGTTTCATGGGATTCCGTGACGATCGAAGCGGATTTCGACTGTTATTTCGAATTCGAATCGTTCATCAAGCAGTGAACGGAGCCGAAAACAAAAAGACGGGCGTCTTTCCCGGTGCGGGAGAGACGCCGTTTTTTGCGGATCGGATCGATCGTCGGTTTATTCCGCAAGCAGTTCCGTGACGGGGCTGCCGTCCGTGCCGGGCATGTCGATCCCCATGGCGCGGGCGATGGTCGGCGCTTCGTCGATGAGGCGCCCGTCGCTGATGACCTCGCCCTTGCGGAAGGCCGGACCGTTCACGCAGAAGACAGGGCAGGGGCCTTTCGACGGGAGATATCCGTGCGTCGCGCGGCCTTTGCGGTAGTCGCCGTTGTCAGCGCCCGTGACGAGCGGACGGGTGAATTTGTCGCCGAAGGAAGTGTAATTGTCCGTTTCGAGAACGAACGAGAAGTCCCCTGCATAGTGTTCTTCTTCGCGCGCTTCCTCCGCCGTGAAGACCCTGCTGATGCCGTAAACGCCTTCGTCGCAGAGGTGCCGCAGTAAGTCGTATGTCTTATCATAGACTGCACGGTTGTCGGGATCCTTCAGGTAGACACATGCCGACATGCCGCCGGACTGACACCACGCGTCCCACTCCGGCTCTCCGTTTTCCCGGGGACGGATCAGGCCCGCGTCCGCAAGGAGCACGTTGATGTGGATGACGCGCTTGATATCCATCTGTCCGTGATCCGATGTCAGGACGAAATTCGTATCCCCGGCAGTTCCCGCGTCTTCCGCTGCCTGCATCAGCTCTCCGATCCAGCGATCCGTGTCCTCGAGGGTCTTGCGGATGTGCGGGCCGAACGTGCCAGCTGCATGCCGCGCGCCGTCGATGTTCGCGGGATGGATCATGATGAGGTCCGGCGAGAATTCCCGGATGATGTCGCAGGCGCACGCGAGCATGAAATCGTCGCAGAACGGATGCGTCCGCTCCTTCATCAGATGCTGATTCCGCTCGATGATCGGAACGAGGCACTCCGCGGTCCCCATTTCCCGGAAGGCGTCGACGAGGGTCTGCTCCTTTGACTGGGTCCAGTATTCGTCGATCAGCCAGTCGATGGACGGATGATTCCCGGTGCACGGCCAGAAGACCGCCGCCGTCGTGAATCCCGCTCTCTTGGCCGCGTCGAAAATGTCCGGGACCTTCACGTATTCGTGTTCCCAGATCCACGGAATCGGTGGCTTGATGTAGCGGTAGGGCGATTTCAGATTGCCCGGGATCCCGTGGCGGTCCGGCCAGCACCCCGTCGCCATGGTCGTGTGGCAGGGGTACGTGATGGTCGGGTAGATCGATCTGACCCGTTCGATCAGGGAGCCGCCGCCGAGCACTTTTCTGAAAT
>JAFYBI010000413.1 GCA_017540285.1 Clostridia bacterium
CCCTCGTCATCGGCGGCGGCATCGCGGGGATCCAGACGGCCCTCGACATCGCGGAGGCGCTCGGACGTGAGCCGTCCGTGGTCGTCTCGACGGACTACCCCTACATGTGCTCCGAATCCGGCCAGAATCTCATCAAGGACGCGATCCGGGAGCATTCCCTCGACGGCGTCGTGATCTGCTCCTGCTCTCCGCGCATGCACGAGAACACCTTCCGCAAGGCGGCGGCGCAGGCGGGCCTCAACCCCTACATGGTCGAGATCGCGAATATCCGCGAGCAATGCTCCTGGATCCACAAGGACAAAGCGGAAGCGACTGAGAAGGCGATCGTCCTCGGACGCGCCGCCGTCGCGAAGGTCCTGCTCAACACGCCCCTCACCGCGGGGGAGAGCCCGGTCACCAAGCGCGCCCTCGTCATCGGCGGCGGCATCGCGGGGATCCAGACGGCCCTCGACATCGCGGAGGCGGGCTTCCCCGTGGACATCGTGGAGAAGGAGCCCACCATCGGCGGCAAGATGGCCCAGCTCGACAAGACCTTCCCGACGCTCGACTGCGCGGCCTGCATCCTCACCCCGAAGATGGTGGACTGCGCGCAGAACGAGAACATCCGCATCCTCTCCTTCAGCGAAGTGGAGGAGGTCGCGGGCTTCGTCGGCAATTTCACCGTGAAGATCCGGCGGAAAGCCCGCTACGTGGACGAGACGAAGTGCACGGGCTGCGGGCTCTGCACCGAGAAATGCCCGGTGAAGAAGGTCCCGAACGAATTCAACCTCGGCATGGACAACCGCCGGGCGGTATACATCCCGTTCGCGCAGGCCGTCCCGAAGGTCGCGCGGATCGACCCGGACTGGTGCAACATGCTGAAAAACGGCAAGTGCGGCCTCTGTTCGAAGGTCTGCACGGTCGGCGCGATCGATTATCACCAGGAAGACACCTTCCTCGAGGAGCATTACGGCGCGATCGTCGCGGCGACGGGCTATGAGCCGATCAAGGTCGACCGGTACGACGAATACGCCTACACCCAGTCGAAGGACGTCATCACCTCCCTCGAATTCGAACGGCTGACCAACGCTGCCGGTCCGACGGCGGGCACGCTCCTGAGGCCCTCCGACGGGCGTCACCCGCACACCATCGTCTTCATCCAGTGCGTCGGGTCGCGGTGCGTGCCGGAGAAGGGGAAGAGCTACTGCTCGAAGATCTGCTGCATGTACACGGCGAAGCACGCCATGCTCACCCGGGAGAAATACCCGGACACCGACGTGTATGTGTTCTACATCGACGTCCGCACGCCGGGCAAGAACTTCGACGAGTTCTACCGCCGGGCGGCCGAGGAATACGGCGTGCACTACATCAAGGGCGCGGTCGGAAAAGTGGCGCCCAGCGCGGACGGCACCCTCGACGTGCAGGCGGCGGACCTCATCATGAACGAGCAGCTTCGCATCAACGCCGATCTCGTGGTCCTTGCCGCGGCGATCGAGCCCTCGAAGACGGCAAGACCGCTCGCGACCATGCTGACGGCGTCGATGGACACGAACGACTTCTTCACCGAGGCCCACCCGAAGCTCAGACCGGTCGAGAGCCCCACGGCGGGCATCTTCCTCTCCGGCGTATGCCAGGGACCGAAGGACATCCCCGAGACCGTCTCGCAGGCATCCGCGTGCGCCGCGAAGGTCATCGGGCTCCTCTCGAAGGACAAGCTGACCGGGAACCCGTGCGTCGCGCATTCCGACGAATGGATGTGCAACGGCTGCTCGAACTGCGCGTCCGTGTGTCCCTACGGGGCAATCACGTATGTCGATAAAGATTTCCGCATGCCCGACCGCACGACGAAGACCCGCCGCGTGGCGTCCGTCAATCCGGCGGTCTGCCAGGGCTGCGGCGCGTGCACCGTGGCCTGCCCGTCCGGCGCGATGGACCTCTACGGCTTCTCGAATTCCCAGATCATGGCGGAGGTAGACGCGATATGCAAGTAAACGAAACCGGATCCTTCGTTCCCACCGTCGTGGCCTTCTGCTGCAACTGGTGCTCGTACGCGGGGGCCGACCTCTCCGGGACCAACCGCCTCCAGTACCCCTCGAATATCAAGATCATCCGCGTCCCCTGCTCCTGCCGGGTGAACCCCATGTTCATCCTGCGGGCGTTTCAGCGCGGCGCGGACGGCGTGATCCTCTGCGGATGCCATCCGGGGGACTGCCATTATACGACCGGCAACTACTACACCCGCCGCCGGATGACGCTCCTCTTCTCGATGCTCGACTACCTCGGGATCGAGCGGGAGCGGACGCGCGTGGAATGGGTCTCCGCGGCGGAGGGCCAGAAGTTCGCCGAAACCATGAAGAGCTTCGCCGCCGAGATCGCCGCGCTCGGGCCGAACCGCAGACTGGAGGACCTCCGATGCAGGAAATGATGAAAAACAAAGCGAAAGCGCTCCTCGCGGACGGCACGGTCACGCGCGTGATCGGCTGGCGGCGCGGCGAATTCTCCTACGACGTCACTCCCGCGGTGTTCGAAACGGCGGAGGAGATCGAACGCGATTTCGTCTGGGACGCCTTCTGCGGCGCGAACGTCTCGAAATACCTGATCCGCGAATCGGCGAAGGGGGACGGCAAGATCCTCGCCTTCCTCAAGCCGTGCGACGCCTTCTCCATGAACCAGCTTCTGGCGGAGCACCGCGTGAAGCGGGAGAGCGTTTACCTCATCGGCATCCCCTGCGCGGGCAAGGCCGACATCGAAAAGATCCGGGAACGCGGCATCGACGGTGTCTCGGGGATCGAGGAGGACGGCGACGTCTTCGTCGTGCATTCGATTTACGGCGATGCGCGCGTCGGGCAGGCGGACGTGCTCGCGGAGCGCTGCCTCGCGTGCAAATCGAAGCGGCATCCCGTGTATGACGAGCTGCTCGGCGAGGAAGGCGAAGACCTCCCGGACGACGCGCGGTTCGCCGGGGTCGCGAAGCTCGAGGCGATGACGGCGGAGGAGCGGTTCGCCTTCTGGCGGAGCGAGCTCTCGAAATGCATCCGCTGCAACGCCTGCCGCAACGTCTGCCCCGCCTGCACCTGCGAAAACTGCGTCTTCGACAACCCGGCCTCCGGCATCTCGCAGAAGGCGGCGGCCGATCCGTTCGAGGAAAACATGTACCACATCATCCGGGCGTTCCATGTCGCCGGACGGTGCACCGACTGCGGCGAATGCTCACGGGTCTGCCCCGAGCGCATCCCGCTGCATCATCTCAACCGCAAGTTCATCAAGGACATCGACGAGCTGTACGGAGCCTACCGCGCCGGGGAGGACGACGGGACGAAGAACCCGCTGACCTCCTATGCCGAGGGAGACGCCGAGCCCGCCGTGGTCCGCGAAAGGGGGCGCGCCTGATGACGTTTCTGAAATCCGCCGATCTCGAGCGGTTCCTCGGGGAGGCGTCGAAGACCCGGACGGTCTACGTTCCCGTCGACGTCGAGCCGAAGAAGAGCGCGTATCGCCGATGGACGCCCGGGACCGCCGTCTCGAAGGGGCTGAAGACCGCCCGGAGCGCGAAGGACTTCTTCTTCCCGCAGACCGAGAACCTCGTCGGCTTCCGCATCGAGAACGGGAAGATCCGGATCCTCGACCCGCGTGAAGAACAGGAGGATTTTGCCGTGTTCGGCGTCCGCGCCTGCGATGCGCGCTCGTTCGGGATCCTCGACAAGGTGTTCCTCGCGGAGCCCGTGGATACGTATTATCAGAACCGCCGCGCGCACGGCCTGATCCTGACGATGACCTGCCGCCGTCCCGCGGAGACCTGCTTCTGCACGGCGTTCGGGATCGATCCCGCTTCTCCCGGCGGCGACGTCGTCTTCACCGAGACCGCGGACGGCTGGTACGTCGAGGCCGTCACCGACGCCGGACGGGAATTCCTCGCGCCGATGGCCGATCTCTTCGAGGACCGGGACGAATCCGGCAGGGAGGCGGCGAAGGAGGAGACGCGGGCGATCATGGAAAAGCTGCCGCTTGCGGGCCTCTCAACGGACGCGTTCGGCGGCGGCAGGACAAAGGCGCTCTTCGACAGACCCGAGTGGGCGTCTCTCTCCGAGGCCTGCATCGGCTGCGGGACCTGCACCTTCGTCTGCCCGACCTGCCAGTGCTACGACATCCGCGACTACGACACGGGGCACGACGTGAGACGGTTCCGCTGCTGGGACTCCTGCATGTACTCCGACTTCACGAAGATGGCGGGCGGCAATCCGCGGCTGACGCAGAAGGAACGCTTCCGCCAGCGGTTCATGCACAAGCTCGTGTACTTCCCGGAAAACAACGGCGGCGAGTTCGGGTGCGTCGGGTGCGGGCGCTGTCTCGCCTCCTGCCCGATCCACATGAACATCGTCAAAGTCATGAAAACGCTATCGGAGGGGCAAGATGAACAGTGAAACCCTGATCCCCCATCCCGTCGTGGTGGAGGACGTCCGCATCGACACGCCGGACGTCAAGACCTTCCGCATCCTCACGCGCGAAGGGAAAAAGCCCTTCGACCACCTCCCCGGGCAGTGCGCCATGATCTCGGTCCCCGGCGTGGGCGAGGGCATGTTCTCGATCACGTCCAGCCCGACGAACAAGGCGTTTATGGAGTTCTCCATCAAGAAATGCGGGCACCTCACGAGCTGGCTGCACATGCTCGAGCCGGGCATGGAGGTGACGGTCCGCGGGCCTTACGGGCGTCCGTTCCCGGTGGAGGAGGACCTGATCGGACGCGACCTGCTCTTCATCGCCGGCGGCATCGGGCTCGCCCCGCTGCGCTCGGTCATCAACTACGTCCGCGACAACCGCGCGCGCTACGGCGACGTCGAGATCATCTACGGCGCGCGCTCGAAGGAAGATCTCGTCGACTACCGGGAGATCCTCGACGAATGGCAGACGAGCCCCGGCGTGAAGGTGGACCTGACGATCGACCGGGCTGAGGAGGGCTGGGACGGGCACGTCGGCTTCGTCCCGAACTATGTGAAGGAGCTCTCGCCCGACCTCGGAAAGACCGTGCTGGTCTGCGGCCCGCCGATCATGATCAAGTTCACCGTGGCGGGGCTATCGGAGCTCGGCTTCGCGCCGGAGCAG
>JAFYBI010000414.1 GCA_017540285.1 Clostridia bacterium
CTGACGGCGACGTGGTACCGGCGAGAGAACTTCTCCGAGGGCTGGAGCGCCGCGCTCAAACCGTAAACATCTCAGAACATGAACGATCCCCGCAGCGCGAAACTGTGGGGATCGTTTTCTGTATGCTTATTTTTCCGGGTCTTTGTGTCGGATGAACACGATCGCAGCCGCGATGAGCAGCGGCAGACCGGCGAGGATCCCCACCGACGCAGGTCCGAGAAGTCTCGCAGAACCGGTATCGGTCAGACACAGCATGATAGGAATGGTCGTTTCCGCGTTGATCGCGCCGTGGAAGAGCGCGGGCACCCAGATACTCCCGCTCTTTTCATAGAGCCAGTCGTGCAGGATGCCCCATCCCACCGTGATGACGCAGAAGAGCAGCATCCCTGAAACGGGGAATCCCCCATATCCGGCGGCGTTTCCCGCTGCCGCACCGTACTCATAACCGATCAGCCAGATCAGCGGCCAATGCCACGCGCCCCAGATCACGCCGCCGAGAAGCCAGCCTCTCCGCGTGCCGAAGCGCGCTTTCAGCTGCGGATAGAGGAATCCCCGCCAGCCGATCTCCTCGCCGAGCGCCAGAGGCGTGTTGATCAGCGGCGCATAGGTGAAGCTGCACACCGCGGTGATCAGGACATAGACGGGGATGGTCAGCCCCTGCGCCTCCATCTGCTCCAGCACCTCCGGACCGGCGCTCGCTGTCAGGTACGCCCCGCTCAGATCGAAATGCCCGGGAAAGACGAGGAAATACAGCGCGGCGCCTGCGACGCTCAGAACGATCGGCGCGAACCACGCGAAGAGGATCGGCCCCACGTTCTTCCGGATCTGAGGTTTCCAGCCCAAGCCCTTCAGCTTGGCGCCGGCCAGCAGCACGCCGAGCGTCGGGACGAACATCATCACCGCGATCACCAGCTGTCCGATCATCTTGTTCACATGGCCGTACAGATACGCCGCGCCGATCTGGATGCCGTACGCGAGCGCGAAGGTCCAGATCAGATAGCGGATCACCTGTGTCTTGTTGAATTCCGCTTTACGCATGATCCTTATCCTCCTTTTCCGGGTCTTTCGCCGCGATTTCCACGCAGAAGCCGCGATGTCCGCAGGCGGGGCAGGTCAGCTTCCGTGTGGCATAGGTATGCTTTGACCACAGTCCTTCTTTGATCGTCGGCTGGAAGACCGTGTGGCACGCGGGGCAGATATAGGCCACCTTCCGGAAATACCAGCGCGAGAACCAGATGCCGTAGGGGACAGCGACGAGCACCCAGATCAAAAACAGCCACCAGATCCCCTTCGTGATCCAAAGAAGGATGGACGACCATTGCAGGATGCTGAGGGGAAGCCCGATGAGCGTGATCAGGATGCGGAAATTCCTCAGTTTCTTGCGATTTGACATGACAGCCGCGATGTCGCCGATGGATTCGACGGAGAACTCGCTCACGCTTTTCAGACCGGCCCTGAGTTCCGTGAGCTTGCCGAGCTGCTCTTCCCGCTCGCCGATCTCCCGCCGCAGAGCCGCCTCCTGCTGATCGAGCAGCAGGGAGAGCACGCGTGCCGGATCGTCTTCGGAGAGGAGCTGGGAGATCGAGTCGATCGGCAGACCGAGTTCGCGGAGGAAGCAGATGACCTTCATCCGCTTCACGTCGTCCTCGGAATACAGCCGGCGCCCGCCTTCGGTCAGCTCGCTCGGCACGCGGATCCCGCGCGTATCGTAATACTGGACCGTGCGGACCGTCACGCCGCAGAGCTTTGCGATCTCCCCCGTCGTGAATTTCGACATGGCGTATCACCTCCTTTGCCGCCATGATAGCACATGACGCAGCGTCACAAGCAAGACCTGACGCAGGGGGATTTTTCGGAAAACAGGCAATTTCTCTCAAAACGGGGCATCCGCGCGGTCCGTGACGACGACGCGGCAGCCCGCCGGGCCCTCCACCGTCCAGCCGTCTGCCGAGCCCTCCCGGATCGTGAGCGCGCAGGTATCCCCTTCAAAGACCGCCGTCGCCGAGAAGGCGCAGGTCACGACGGGCACGGTCAGCGAATCCATCACGGGCGCGAGGCGGACGATCTTCTTCTCCGCGTCGACCGCCAGCCCGGACGCAGCCGTCATGGTCGTCCATGAGGAAAGCGGGCGCGTATAGCGGAAGCCGCATTCCCAGTGATCCCACAGCGCGCCGAAGCGTCTCTGATTCTCGTGGATCGCCGCGACGAGTGCGTCAGCGGTTTTCCGTTCTCCGACCGACAGGGCAAGGGCCGCCGTGACATAGCCGATCCCCGTCCAGTTCGCCTCCGCCTGACAGTTGCGGTAGGTCATGAGCGTGACGGGATCCGCCGGCGTGGCGTTGACGAGCCCGCTGTCCGGAGTGAAGTTTGCCTCCATGATCGTGCGGAGCACCTCGCGGACCCGGCTGTCCGGCAGATTTCCGCCGATCCCGGAGACGCGCAGGAACCACTCGCCGTCGAGCTGATCCGTCATGAGCGAGGCGTCAAACGTATCGCCGTCGTCCGCTCCCTGCCGCCAGAGAAGGTACGCGTTCCCGTTCCACAGCCGCCGCTCGAGGGACGCCATGCCGCGCGTGCGGAGCTCGTCCCATTCTTGCCTCCGCGCCTCGTCGCCCATGATCCCGGCAAGGCGGGAGGCGGCGTTCAGGGCGGATAGCCAGAGGACGGAGATATAGACGGGCGTTCCCGAGAAGCTCCACGCGTCGTAGGTATTGCGCTTCGTCCCCCGATCCGGCAGACCGTCGCCGTCCTCGTCGAGCGCGCGCATGGAATCCATCGCTTTCTTCACGGGGACCCACATCCGCTCGAGATAGCCGCGATCGCCCGTATAGAGATAGTCGCGGCAGACCATCAGCACGAACTGGTGGTTCATGTCCACGCGGTCGAAGCCGTTGTCCACATGGTCAAGATCGGGGGTAAAGAAGTGATGCACGCGGCCGTCCTCCCGCTGATGCGCCGCGCCCATCTCCATCTGCCCTTTCTGCAGATCCGGAAACAGGGCGAGCAGGCCGAACGACGCGTGATAGGTGATGTCGGTCGTGTGGAAGCCGCAGAAGCCGAGCCCTTCCCAGAGCCCGAACTTGCCGTCGGCGAGATACCAAGAATCCTTCACAATGGTGGAGAGATGCCCGCTCCACGCATCCGGATAGACCTCCAGCAGACTGGTCCGGTAGAGCAGCGCGGCAAAGCGTTCCGCGCCGCCTTCGATGCGCTCCCGTCCTTCCGCGAGGAAGCGGTTGACCTCCCGCGCGTCGGCGAAGCGGTTTTCATACCAGTGCCCGAGGCGTTTTTCATTTGCGCCGAAGTGATTCGGGAAAAACCATGAGAGGATGAAGCGGACCTTTTCGGTCTTCCCCGGCAAAAGCGTCATCCGGCTGCAGAGCGCGCACGAACCGAAGCGGTCCCCCATCTTCTCGAGGGTGGAGCGGCACGCGTCGAGGAAGGTCTCCTTCTCTTCCCGCGTCCGGGGATATCCGGGGGTCAGCGCCCGCACCCGTCCGAGGATCGACTGCGCGAAGGGATAGGCCGAGATCGCTTCGATCCGCGTATCGATCGCGGCGTCCGTCAGCTCGTCGAGGCGCGCGGGGATCGTCTCCGGCCGCTTCCCTGCCGCGGTATCCGGGAGGGTACCCGTTTCGCGGAAGCCGAACAGGAAGGATTCCTGCGTCACGCCGAATGCGGTGTCCGCAATGGTTTCGCGGAGAAAACGGAAGTTCTCGCCCGTGATCCGGGTGATCTCGCCGCCCTCGGCAGACAGACACAGCGAACCGCGGTCCGCTTCGCGATATTTCGCCTCCCAGGGCTGGGACGGCAGCGCGTTCAGAAAGATCCCGCACCGCCCCCCGTCCGCATACGATTCGTTGACGCATCCGTCCCGGTTGCAGAAGCTCGGCTCCAGCGCGGAAAGCAGACTGACCGTCAGAGGATGATCGGAGGGATTGGTGAGGGTGAAGTCGAGATAGAAGCCCGGCGTCGCGCTGTCCTCCGTATGATGGGGGACAAAGGGAGCGACGGCCCGCATCCGCACCTCGACCGGGAGCGCGCCGTCCGCATACGCGAGATCGCAGACGGGAAACCGCCCGGAAAAGACGATGCGCTCGACGGGCTTGTTCCACGGGAACATCCGGTAGGTGAAGTCCTCCCACGCCGTTTTCATGCCGAGCTTGCGCACGACGGGACGCCCGCCGTCCTCTTCCGCCCGCACCCAGAACGACAGCGCGCCCGCGGAGCCCTCTCCGTCGTCGGCCGGTCCTTCCCAGCAGCGCGTCGCCCATCGGGGCTGATTGGCGATCTGCCAGTAGTGAAATTCTCCGTCCGGGAACAGCTCGACGGACCCCGTTCCGATCCCGCCGAGCGCGATCCCGCTCTTTTGCTGCGTTTCCGTCACAATGACAGCCATGTGTGAACCTCCTGTCAACACGCTTTGTTTTTTCCAGCATAACATAAACCGCCCGCGGAATCAAGCAAACAAATGTAAACACATGCGGATCCCGCGAAAAACGGACCCCGGAAAAACCGGAATCCGTTCCGAATCGTCTCATTTTGCCGTATCCTGTTATCCTCCCGGGATGAACGGCATCTTTTCATCGTCGCTTTCCCGCCGATCCGGGCCTGCGCAGGGCAAACCGGGTCATTCCTCCGCCGCTTCGATCAGGGCGCACAGGTTTTCGTAGGGCACGTCGGCCTGGATCTCCTGCGACGGCGCGAGGATGTACCCTCCGTCCCGCCCCATGTACGCGGCGATCTCCCGCGCTTCCCGCCGCACCTCCCGAGGCGTTCCGTACGGAAGGGTCCGCTGGGTGCTGATGCCGCCCCAGAACGCGATCCGGTCGCCGTACCGGTCCTTCAGCTCGTAAATGTCCATGCACTCCGGCTGGATGGGATTGAGCGCGTCGATCCCCATCTCGTAGAGATCCGGCATGATCTTGCGGATATCGCCGCAGGAATGGATCCAGACGTCGAGTCCCGCCTCCCTGATGATCCTGTATTCCCGCTCTTCCCCGTGCCGGATCATCGTCCGCCAGGTGACGGGCGACATGAGCAGGTCACGCTGGGAGCCCCAGTCGCTGCCGAGCAGGATGCCGTCGATGCCCGGAATGTTCACGATGTTCTCGAGCATCACGAGATTCTTGTGTATGATGAAATCGAGAAGACTCTGGGCGAATTCCGGATCCCCGGCGAGGTCGGCGAGAAAGTTCTCGATCCCCCGCGCGAAGTTCGCCTTCTCGAAATGGCTCCCCCAGATCGTCACAAGGACGTACGCGTCGGTGTTCTCTTTGAGATTCCGCACTTCCTCGGCAAAACGCTCGTAGCTCCCGCAGCCGACGGTCTTCGGCAGGTAGCCGGGCGCTTCCTCGTATCCGTATTCCGGCGGAAGATCCTTCCAGTTCCACCACGGGCAGCCCACGGGGAGCACATGATTCCCCATTCCGTAATAGATCGCGTTGCTGTACGAAATCAGCCCTTCCTCCTGCTTTTCCCGAAGCTCGCCGGTCACGTACCGGTCATATAGCTTTCCGAAGTATGCCTGCTGACCGTCGCCCGCGAGATGGATGCACGAGGGCGTCCGGTCCGGCGTTCTGTGCGCGAGAGCCGCTTTGACCCGTTCATATCTTGTCATACGCTCCCCCTTTTCTCAGTCCGCCGCGATCGCCACAGCCTGTCCCGGCTTCAGCGGCCATTCGATGCCGCCGTTTTCAAGCGCGCAGGAAGACAGGCGGCGGTTCCCTTCGGCGGTGATCTCATAAACCGTTCCGGATGTAAACGCCGCGTCCGGGAGATTCCACCGCCCGGCGAAGCCCTCGTCCGAGTAGGCGATATACAGGCGGTTGTCCTCCGTGAGCGGCAGAATGACATTTCCGCCGCGCTTCACGACGATCCCGTTCTTCGTGATGGACCGGTCGGATCCGCGGCTTTCCACGCCGTCCGAGAAGCGCGCGGTCCAGCTGCCGTCTTCGTTCTTCACGAGGCCCGTCCTCTCATACCGGTTGAGGTAGAAGTACGGGAGCTGATACGTGCAGAATTCCCGCAGGAACGCGGGGACCCAGTCCTCCGGGCGGATCCCGCGGGACATCCAGATATCCTCGCCGTGCATCGCGCCGTAATAGACCGCGCCGAGCGCGCCGTCCGTCAGATGCCCGCTGTACAGGGACGGCGGGATCTTCAGGCATTCCTCGGGCGTCAGAAAGCTCGTCCACCAGGTGGCGGCGATCCTGCCGAGCGTGCGGATCGGGGCGTCCTTCCAGGATCCGGCGGGGAGCTCGTCGACGTGCTTCGCGTAGAAGCGGCGGATCGGATGGCCGGGATCGTCGGCGCGGAGCGGGAGTTCGCGGTAGGGATACTCCGACGTCACGTCGATTCCCTCCGCGCGGATGTAATCGAGAATGGCGCGGCGCGCCTCGTCCTGCTCCTCGACGGTCGTGCGGGGATAGAAATTCTCCGCGATGCAAAAGTTGTCGAGATGGACCGTCCCCGCCTCCCGGACCGGAACGGTGTCAAGGAACTTTTCCCAGTACTTTTTGAAAAGCCCGCTTTCCCAGAACTGCTTGTAGGAAATCTTGTAGGCGTTCCGTCCGTTGAAGACCTCGATGACGGCGGGCTCCCCGTCCGGATGCTTCACGATGGCGTTCGCCCGGACAAATTCCGCATGGGACTCGTTTTCCCCGTACTCGTCGGATAGGTTCCCGTGGACGCTGACGACCGTGTGGTACTTCCTTCCCTCTCCGATCAGCCAGAGCAGGCTTTCCCGTCCGTCGCGGTCGCAGTCCCGTTTCAGGAAATCGTTGACCTTGTGCATCTCCGGATAGCAGTCGTCGTGACCGAGCCCCTGCCAGCCGACGAGGTACACGATCTTTTCGATCCCCTGCGTGAGCGCGTCGACCGTTTTGATGATGCCGAGCGCCTGCTCGAAGGTGATCCTGACGTCGGACACGCCGCGGGAAAAATCCGGCGTCGCCAGATACATCTTCATCCACAGTGTTTTTGAATAATCGTAGTTGAACGGTCCCTTCATGGTGTTTCCCCCTTCTTTACGCAAGATCTTCCGCAATGGCTTCGACGACCGAGCAGGTCAGCTCCCGGTCGTCCGGATCCGCAACGAGCATGGGTTTCGCGCCGGGATACGGCAGATCGGTTTCGACCGGCGCCCCCGCTTCCCGCATGAGGCGGAGAGCGTTCTTCGTGGGTTTCAGCAGGAACCGGTCGTCATACACGCCGCCGACGACTTTCCCGCGATGATAAATCACGTATTCTCCCATCATCGGCCGGGAGGCGACGCCGTCGAGCGGAGAAAGCTGTTCGAGCACAAAATCGAGAAACGCTTTGGTTGAGGCCATATCATGCTTCTTTCGTCAGCGCGCAGAGCAATGCGGCGCATCCCTCGGAGATGTCGCGCCAGGCCGCGTCGAAATCTCCGGTGAACCAGGGATCGACGATGTCGCGCGGTTTCTCCGTCCAGTCGAGGAGGCGGTGCATCCTGCCGTCCGGATCCCCGCCGCAGATCTGTTTCATATAGCGGAGGTTCATCTCCTCCATGCCGATGAGAAGGTCCCAGCGGCCGTAATCCGCGCGGGTGAGCTGCCGGGCGCGCTTGTCCCCGCAGTCAAGGCCGTGCTCGGCAAGGATCTTTTTCGCCGGGGGATAGACCGGTTTGCCGATCCCCGCCCATCCGATCTCCTCGTCGCTCGTCGCCGCGGACGCGATCTCGAATTCGTTTTCCCGTCCTGCGCGCCGCACGAGATCCTTCATGATGAACTCCGCCATCGGGCTGCGGCAGATATTGCCCCAGCACACGAAGAGAATGCGCCGCGCGCCGTGTTCACTTTTCATAGCGCCTCCCGCGGCGGATTGCCGTAGATCAGGCATTCGTTCAGAAATGCTTCGATGTTTTCGAGCGGCGTGCCTCCGACGATCCCGTTCCCGGCAGCGTACAGAAAGCCGCCGGCGGGGGAGTCGAAGGTGTCGCGCATGAGCCGGACTTCGCGGCGGACGTCCTCCGGCGTGCCGTTGATGAGCGTATCCTGCACGTCCATCCCGACCCAGAAGGCGACCTTTCCCTTCCACGTATCCGCCACTTCGTTCCAGTCCATCGTATGCTTCTGGATCGGGTGGAGAACGGAAAGGCCGCATTCGATGAGATCGCCGATGATCTCCGTGATGTTGCCGCACGTGTGGAGCCAGACGTCCACGTCATTCTCCCGGACAAGTCCCCACAGCTCACGGTAATAGGGCTTGATGAACGTCCGGAAGGTGGCGGGACTCATCATCAGGGCTTTCTGCGTGCCGAGGTCGTCGCTGATCATGTAGCCGTCCGGCTTCACTTCCCGCATCGCCCGTCGGAACAGCCGGATCTCCGTGTCGCAGACGGCGCGGTGCAGCGCGTGGACCTCGTCGGGAAAATCGTAATAGTCCATCATGAGGGTCTCCATGCCGCGGAAGTTCCAGATCCGCTCGTACATCAGGGACCAGTGGTGGATGAGGACGTATTTCCCCTCGGCGCGCGCCTTCTCCGCCATCCGGGCGGCATCGTCGAACAGTCCGGGCGCTTCGGTATCGGGCAGATCGGCGAGCAGCGCGGGGAGATCCTCCCAGTCCGGAAGCGCGGCGGCGGAATCCATGCCCGTCATTTCGGAACGGTCGATCGCGGGCAGACGCCAGAAAAAGCCGTCGGGGCGGGGCGAGAAGGACGGACAGGGGAACGGAACGACAACAACGTCTTCCTCATAGCGATCAAAGCGGGAGAGCGCGTTTCCGTACTGCTCCCAGAGCCCCTCTCCCCACCATTTGGTGAACGCGCGGGGAGGCCGGGGCGGATTCCCGAAGCGGATTGCCGCGCGGACTTCATCTTTCGTCATCATGGGCGTTGCCTTTCTGCTTTTCGATCCTGATGGTCTATTATACCACAGTCCGGATCGGATTTCCATACGGCACGGCGAGAAAAACCGCGCCGGGCTGCGAAAAAAACGGAAACCGGCGGTTCTCTCCCCGCACCTTGACACAGACCGCGCTTCGTGGTACAATACGGGAAAGGATTTCTTTCTGCACACACCGGAAGGAGAGCGGCCATGAATTTGTCTGCCTATACGCTTGCCCTGCTCGAAGACATCGAGAGACGGATCGACCCGGAGACGGAGGAGGACTACCGCGCGCAGTGGAAACGGTTCTGGTACACCGAGATGGATGTGCCGGTGTTCTCACCGCGCCGGAAAAAGACGTCGCCCCCCGGCATCGAGCTCAGGCCCATCGCCATCAACGACGCGCTCGAAAACTTTGAATGGATGCTCGACGCGGAGCTTGCAGAGCTCAGCAGACGGCTCGGCGGCAACGCGGCCCTCGGAATCCGGGCCAACTACGGGTCCGCGATCCTGGCCTCGATCTTCGGTGCGGAAGTGTTTATCATGCCGCGGGAGACCAATACCCTGCCGACGACCCGCTCGTTCAACGACAGCGATCGGATGCGCGCGCTCCTCGAAAACGGGATTCCCGATTTCACGACCGGCTTCGGCCGCGACGTGCTGATCTTCGGCGAACGGTGCGCGGAGATCTTCGAACGCTACCCGAAGATCAGGCGGTACGCCGAGGTCTATCACCCCGACACACAGGGGCCGCTCGATATCGCCGAGCTTCTCTGGGGTGGGGAGATGTTCTTTGAGATGTACGACGATCCGGATTTCGTTCATGCGGTCATGCGGCTCATCACCGACACCTACAAGGGTTTTCTGAACAAATGGTATGAAATCATCCCGCGGCGGGAAGTCATCACCGTCCACTGGGGCATCCTGCATCGCGGCACGATCATGCTGCGGCTCGACAGCGCGATGAACCTATCGCCGGAGTTTTACGACGAATACAGCAAGCCGTACGACCGGGAGCTCCTGAACGATTACAACGGCGGCTGCATGCACTTCTGCGGCCGCGGAGACCACTACATCGAATCCCTCTGCGAAATCGAAACGCTCTGCGGTTTCAATGTGTCCCAGCCGCACCTGAACGACATGGACGTCATCCTCCGGGCGGCGGCCGATCACGGCAAGAGGATCTTCAGCCTCCCCGACGCGATGAAATACGGGACGATGCCGGGCGTGAAGCGGGGGATGATCCATTCGTGACCTTCGTGCGGACGCCGGGCGTCACTGCCAGACTTCGTTCAGGTTCCAGCCGGATTCATCGAAGCTGCCGTCCGTTTCGTACAGGCGCCGCAGCAGGCATGCGCTTTCGGTGATCGAAAACGGCGGATTGTACGTGCCTTCTCCCCAGGCGCATCCGGCGGCGAAGGCAGCGTCCCGGAGCCAGTTCGGCAGACGGTCCCATGTGGTGAAGAGGATGCCGGAGGTCCCGAGCTTTTTCGCGTCGGCGGCGAGGGAGCGGATGTTCTCCCGGTTGTCCCACGGGCAGACGACGGTGTCGAAGCCCTTCGTCATGAGGACGGAGGTCGTGACGTTGAAGCCGTTCCGATAGTCGTACTGCCAGTCCGCCATGATGATCCGGCGGTCGAGCCGATCGAGCGCGGCGGCGGTGTTCTGATTGTCCCCGTTCGCGACGATGGGTCCCTCCCCGAAATCGGAACGGCGCAGGAACTGATCGTGCCAGACGATGGGCCGGCGTCCCATACCGCACACATCCTCCGTCAGGCGGTTGAGATATTCCGCGAGCAGTTCATGCGGGACGCGCTTCCGGCAGCGATCGCAGGTCGCGAAGGAATACGCCTCGTCGAATCCGAGATGGAAGTACTTCCCCGGCCCGCAGAACTCGACAAGCTCCGCGCGCATGTCCCCGAGCAGCCCGTAGGTATCGGGATTCGAGAGACACCACGTCCAGCCGTCCGGCTCGAACAGGCGGGAGAGACGCGGATTCCGGTTCAGGATCACGTGGCGTCCGAAACCGACGCGCGCCTGCGTCGCATGACCGAACTGGTTCGACATGGGGATGATCTCCATCCCGTAGCTTTTCGCCAGATCGACGAGGACTTTCAGCTCGGATTTGGAAAAGGCGCGGTCCTTCCACGCAAGAGCGGGCTCGCATTCGTAGGGGAAGGTCCCCCAGAATTCGAGGACCACGTGGGTCAGTTTGAGAAACCCGGCGAGATGGATCGCCTTTTTTATGTTATAGAGTTTGGTATCCGGGAAGACGCATAAGTGAACGGCGCGGAAGGGGATCGCGGGACTGTCGTGCGCTTCGGCGGAGAAGATGGCAAACGCTTCCCCGCCTTCGGTCAGATCCTCCGGACAGATGAGCTGAACGAGGGTCTCGATCCCGTGCATCAGCGAAAGCGCGTCCGATCCGACGACCGACACGCCGGCCGGATCCACACGGAGCGCATAGGCATCGCCTTCCCGGAGCGCGGCTTCCGCCTTTCCGATCGTGAAGCGGAAGCCGTCTCCGCCGGGGACGAGTTCAAGCGCAGAGGCGCCGCAGGAAAACTGCCGCCAGAGGGTCCCGACCCGCTCCTCGCACGCGGGGGACAGTCCGCTCACGCAAGCGGTTGCCTTTGCGCCGAAGACGAACCGTTCGGTTTCATCCTCCCGGAAAGATTTCGGGGCGGGATAGAGGTGTCTCAGATACATTTTTGCACGCTCCTTTCGGTCAGGCTCCGCCGAGATCCGCGCGGGCAAGGATCTCGGGCATCATGAGGCCCATGAGGATCTCCGCGTCGGTCCAGCCGGATTCGCTGCACAAAACGGCCCAGCCCACATCGTGCGGACAGCCGTAGGCTTCGCCGAGCTCCATATCGAACGCCCGGCACCACGATCCGTCGGTCTTCGGGTCGTCGGAGCGGATCTGAGCTCTCATGCAGAACGCGGCGACGTCCCGCCAGAGAGCGCGGTATTTCCCGTCTCCGGTGACGTGATGGGCGACGGCGAATCCGACGGGCAGCCAGTTCGTCGCGTAAAGCAGGTCCGCGACCGGATCGCCGTTCTCCGTCAGCAGCGAGCATTCTCCCCTCGATTCGCGGGAGCAGTTCGCCCGGTAACCCGTGTCCCATTCCGCGATGCCGCCCGAGGGATGGCGGTGTGTCAGCAGATCGTCCGTCACCCGGGTCAGCATATCCCGGTGCTCCTCCTCTCCCGTCGCCTGATAAAGGAGAGCGAGGGGCAGGATCAGACGGCACAGCTCCTCCGTCTCGCTCTGTTCCCGCTTCGTATCGGGATAGAGGGACATGATGGTTTCGAGTCCGCGCCGCCCGACGTCGAGATAGGTCCGGTTTCCGCCGACGAGATAGGCGAGGAGCAGCGCGGCATGGTAATAGGCGTTGTAATGCGCGGAAGCATGGCCGTGTTCCGCCCCGGCAAGCGCGCGGATGCCGCCTTCGTCGAGGTGCGGGGCGTCCGTGCGGGAAACCCGGCACCCGTCCTTCGCGGTGGTCTTCACCAGGAAATCAAGCGCGCGGCAGACGGCGGGGAATTCGCTCCGATCGCCGAGATACAGGGAATGGTAGAGCGCCGGGAGCATGGCGCGGGCCGCGTCGTCCTGATAGCAGACCTGCCAGGCCGTGTCGGTCCAGCGGAGCATCCCGTCGAAGAGACCGCCCTTGACCTGCATCGGGCCGAAAACGAAATCGGTGAGGTTCTGCGCGACGGCTTCGGCGTGTTCGTCGCCGTTCAGCGCGGCATAGAACCGGAACGCGCCCGCCGCTTCTCCCGAACAGTCCGTGCGCACGCCGTCGGCGATGCTCTGCTCCCCGTCGGGGGTGATGTCGTGGCGCAGTCCTTCCCGGATGCCGCCCCGGCCTTCGTCCACGAGATAGCGCTCCAGCCACCGGATCCCATGCTCGACGGCTTCCCGGCGGCACTTCTCGAATACGGCGTCTTCCCC
The DNA here is from genome assembly GCA_017540285.1 of Clostridia bacterium. Taxonomy (GTDB): domain Bacteria; phylum Bacillota; class Clostridia; order Oscillospirales; family CAG-272; genus UMGS1696. The sequence goes on from JAFYBI010000414.1 coordinate 12,811, forward strand.
GAGATCGGCGTCGGTCCCGTACCGGACGAGAGGCTCCGGGAGGCGTGCGGGGTCGCTGCCCGTGATCCAGCGCGCCATGAACACGATGAGCCGGCGCCATGCTTCCCGCGGGGCAAACCGCGCGCGGTTGTAATTGTGAAACACGAAGGAGGTCATCATGAGGTTTTCCCCGACGGTCCAGAGTCCGGGGACCGCGCCCTTCATGATTTCGTCCCGTTCCGCGTTCCAGTGCCGGTGGGCGATGATGTGCTCCCGGTATGCGAGGAGGACCTTCATCCCCGGGACGCCGTAGTACGGCTGGACCATGCGGTTGCTGCCGTCGTCGAGCAGATCGCCGAAGGAGAGCCCCGGGATGCCGCCGTCCTCTTCGGTCACGACGACCAGTCTTCTGCGGGTGGTGTCGACGGGAGGCGCGGAATAGATCCCGATCCAGCTGCCGAGCGCCTCGGTGAAGCACTTTTTCCCGGCATCGCACTCTTTTTCGAGGCGTTCGCGGAGCCGGGGATCGAGCACGACGCCCGCGCCGAGGATGCAGTACGCGTCATAAGGCGAGAGATCCGCGCCGATCGCCTCCTCCGGGCTCATGCGGGTGATTTCCGCGCCGCAGCTTTCGAGAACCGCGGAAAAATCGGAAACCCCGTCTGCGAGAAGCAAGCATTTCATGAGAAAGTCTCCTTTGATGCATCTTTAATGCCAATGACGGCATGGCTTGAATACTCCGTGTTTATTATATCAATTCCCGCGCCGGAAATCAAGGCAAAAAACTGTTGAAATCCGACGCGAAATCCTGTATAATGAACATACAGACATAAAAACAGCGGCTCATGCAGCCGCGCGGACGTCGGAGGTACACTACCACCATGAGCGAACACAGATTTACGATCCGGGAACCCGCCAAGGCGACGCCCTCGACCGCCCTGCCGGACGGGCTGATCGCGGGCAACGGCGATGTGACGGCCGTCCTCGCGGGATCGGCGGACAGGGTCCGGGTCTACATCGGCAAAGCGGATTTCTGGAAGGCCGACGGACGCGTCTACGTCGGGGAAAGAGGCGGGATCGCGCCGCTCGGGCTGGCGGAGCTTCTTCTGCCCCAGCTCGCTTATGCGGATTACGAAGCGGAGCAGGACCTCGATCACGCCTGCATCCGCCTGAATCTCACCGCCGGGAGGTTCTCGGCCGCCCTGACCGTCACGGTTTGCGCCGGAGACAACACGATCCTCTTTGAGCTCGACCGCTCGCATCCTGCCGTGTCCGTCTCCCTCGACCTTCTTCCCCTCGAAGGATCGGAGGCTGCGGCGTCCCGGGAGGAAGCGGGAGACGTCGTCAGCACGATCCGCGGCTTCGACACGCCTGCGTGCCGGTTCCCGACATGGGGCATCTGCGCGCTGCGCCGGATCTCACGGACGGCTGCGGACGGGCAGGAACGGATCGTATGGGCGATCGCCGTCGCGACGAATCACGATACCGCCGCGTACCGCTGTCAGGCCGTCGAAAAAGTCCGCGCGCTCGACGGGGCCGCCTGCCGAAGGCTGCTCAGGGACCATGCCGATCACTGGGAGAGGTTCTGGGCGAAGAGCGGCGTGAGCCTGCCGGACGAGGACCTCGAACGCTGGTGGTACGCCGGGATCTACGCGGTCGCATGCTGCGCGGGGAACAAGAAGTTCCCGCCCGGTCTCTGGGGCGCGTATTCCACGGCGGACGGCATGGGATGGTTCGGCGACTATCACCTGAACTACAACTACGAGGCGCCGTTCTATGCGCTGACCGCCTCCGGCCATCCGGAGCTCCTCGCGTGCTCCTGTTCCCCGCTGAACGACTTCCTGCCGACCGCCAAGCGCTACGCGTCGGAATTCCTCGGCGTGGGCGGCGCGTACTTCCCCGTCGGGATCGGTCCGCTCGGCATGGAGACCGACGTCCGGCCCGACACCAAGGAACACGGACATCTCTTCCTCGGACAGAAGAGCAACGGAGCCTACGCCGCCGTCGTCCCGATGATGCACTGGTACGCGACGCGGGACGAAGATTTTGCGCGGCGCGAATACTACGAATTCCTGCGCTCGGTCGCCGAATTCTGGGAGGACTACCTCGTGCTCGAGGACGGAACGTATCAGATCTTCAACGATTCGCTGAATGAGGTCGGCTGGTATGCCGGGCCGGACTACATGCCGGAGGGACAGGACGACAAGAATCCCATCCTGTCGCGCGGGCTCGTGCGGATGCTCATGAAGCTGATGATCGACCTCGCCTCGACGCTCCGTCTCGACGAAGACAGGATCCCGGTATGGCAGGACATCCTCGACCGTCTCCCGGAGGCCGGCACCATCGAGCGGGACGGTGAGGTGCTGCTGCGCGGGATCGACGGAAGCGACGCGCTGCGCGAGCTGACGATCGAATACATGATGCCCATCGGCGCGATCGGCAAATATACGACGCCCGCGCTCTTCGAGGCGGCGAAGAACACGCACCGCAGGCTCGCCATCTGGGACAGCCACAACCGGTTCTGCGCCTACTATCCGATGGCCGCGCGGCTCGGGCTTCCGCCGGACGAGATCATCGGGCATATCCGCGAGGTCATCGAAAAGCACGGCCTGCCGAACGGCATGATCCGCTACGGCGGCGGCGGACTCGAAAACAGCGCGGGCATTCCGGGAACGGTCAACGAAATGCTACTGCAGAGCTACGAGCACATCGTCCGGCTCTTCCCCTGCTGGGACCGGTCGCGCGAAGCCTCGTTCCGCGGACTCCGGGCTTACGGCGCGTTCGTCGTCGACGCGGAAGTCAAGGACGGCGTGATCCGCGCGGAGATCCTCAGCGAAAAGGGGATGCTTCTCCGGCTCGAATCTCCCGGCGACGGCTACTGCGTCCTCAGGGGCGGCGAAGCGATCCCGCTTGACGGCGGAGTCACCGAAATCCCGACGACTGCTGGGGAGCGGCTGATCGTTTGCAGAGAGAAAGCATAACAACACACAAACGGGTACCGCAGACACCGCGGCGACCCGGTGAGGATCCCGGATCATCATCACAGACGGCAGACAGAATCCGCCGGGAAAGGAAAGACCAATGAAACTGAGGCAAACAAAGAAACTGACCGCGCTCCTTCTGAGCCTGCTCCTGCTCGCATCCTCCTTTGCGGGATGCAGCGAAAAAGGAAACGGCGATCCCGCCGACGCTCCGAGCGCTCCGACGGCAGCCGAGAATCCGACGGCAGAGGCGGAAGAGGCCCCGGAGACGGACGCAAAGCTGTCCTGCACCGTTCCGGAGGATCTGAAGCTCGACGGGCGTTCCGTGCGCTTCCTCCACTTTGCCGACCAGCAGACCTTCAACATCAACGTCGAGGAGATGACCGGCGAGCTTCTGAACGACGCGGTGTTCTCCTCCAACCAGAAAGTCATGGAGGACCTCGCCTGCGTTTTCGAGCACTATGAGAACGGCGGCATCGAGCCCACCAAGCTGACGACCTCGTTCAAAGCGGGCGACGACATCTACGAAATCGTCTACGGCACGCAGTGGAAGGTCGCGCCCATCGTCTCCCAGCACATTTTCGCGAACCTGAACGAGAAGGAAGACAACTACATCGACTATGAAAAGCCGTGGTGGTACAAAAACTACATCCACGAAACGATGGCCGACAACGATCACACCTATTTCCTCGCGGGCGACGCTTCCCCCGACGTGTTCCGCCGCTCGTCCATGATGATCCTCAATACGGACCTGCTCGCGGACATCGGCCGGGACGTCAACGACATCTATGAGACCATCCTGAACGGCGACTGGACCTTCGACAAGCTTTCCGAGATCGTCGCGGGCGTGTATATCGACGGAAACGGCAACGGGAAGCACGACGTCGGCGACACCTTCGGCTTTGCTTCCTGGACCCGCAGCGACGTCGACCACTTCATGATCGACTGCGGCGTGCGCGGATGCTCCCGCGACGAAGAGGGCGTCCCCTCCATCACCTTCAACAACGACACGACGGTCAAATTCGTCGAAACCCTCGTCGACTTCCTCTGGAACAACGAAGGATCGTACTACGTCGAGGGCATCCCGACATTTGAGATGATGGAGAACAATCAGGTCCTGTTCCTCTGCGAGAAGTTCTCGCGCCTCGACATGATCCGCGACATGCAGACGGACTTTACCATCGTGCCCGTGCCGAAGCTGGATTCCACGATCGAGAATTACGGCTCGGCCACCCATGACGACGCGGTCATCCTCTGCATCCCGGTGATCAGCGCGAACGTGAAATCCTCCACCGCGGTGCTGGAGAAGATGGGATATTACTACTATGACGACGTCATGCCGAACTACTTCGACGTGATCCTGAAGAACAAATACCGCCGCGACTCCTCCGACGCCGCCTCCCAGGTCATCGATCTGATCCATGACTCCCTCACGACCGACTTTGCCTATATCTACAATTACGGCATGTCCAACATGATGCTCTCCCTGCGCGACCTCATCGGCGTCGCGAAGAGCACGGACTTCGCCTCCTCCTACAAGAAGAGCGAAAAGATGTACAACAAGGTCTTCGCGAAGCTCCTCGATTCCATCCGCGAAGGCGAATGATCCCATGGGAAGAAAGACACAGATCAGGTGCAACGGGGACGCCGCCCGCTTCGAAGAGATCGCCGGCTTTGTCTACGAGCGATTCGGGAATTCCGTTCATTATATCGCGGACGTCGCCGGCGGACAGGGGATGCTCTCCCGGATTCTGAACAAGAAATACAACTACGAGGCCGAGGTGATCGACCCCCGGCATTATCAGGTCGTCGGCGTGAAAAACCGCGAATGCGAATACCGCAGCGAGATGGCCGGGTTTTACGATCTGATCATCGGCCTGCATCCGGACGAGGCGACCCGGGACGTCGTGGAATCCGCGAAGACGCGCCCCGTCCTGGTGGTTCCCTGCTGCAATTTCTGGGACCGGAGCCGCAAGCTCGGAACGAAAGAGATGGTCGCGGAGATCTCGAAATGGCTCGAGGAACACGGCATCCGCTACGAAGTCGTGACCTTCCGCTTCAAGGGTCCGAAGAACATCGGGATCCTGACGTATCGATAAACGCATGCGCATCCCCCAAAGCCCGCGCAGTCACGCCGTTGTCCGCACGGGAGTGTCCGCGGCGGGCTTTTATGGACTTGCGAATCAAACAGCAGAAGTTCCGGCAGCATACCCGCAGCCGGACCGCATCGCGAAAGGCGGCAGCATGAATCTCATCGAAACCATGACCTCCTCCGAGCTGATTTTCGACGGCAAGGTGGTCCATCTCTACCGCGACACCGTAGCGCTTCCGGACGGCGCGTCCGCGATCCGGGAGATCGTGAAGCACATCGGCGCCGTCTGCGTCGTTCCCCTCACCGACGACGGGGACGTGATCCTCGAGCGGCAGTACCGGTACGCCGTGGGACAGATCCTGACGGAGATCCCCGCCGGCAAGCTCGACTTTCCGGATGAAGACCGCGCCGAGGCAGCGCTGCGTGAGCTGCGGGAGGAGACCGGCGCGGTCCCGCGGGAGCTCATCGATCTCGGGGACTTTTACGGTTCTCCCGCCATCATGGGCGAGCGCATCCGCATGTTCCTCGCGCGCGGTCTGACGTTCACGGAGCGCCACCTCGACGAGGACGAATTCCTCGACGTGATCCGGATGCCCCTCTCCGAAGCGGTCCGGGCGGTCATGAACGGGGAGATCCCGGACGGCAAGACGCAGTGCGCCATCCTGCGCGCCGCCCGGATGCTGGAAAACGAAAACACCGCCCCGGAAGGCGGGATCCATTGACGGAGGACATGGGATGGGACTCATACGGGCCATGATGCAGACGCATCGGGGCGATCGTCTCTCACGGGAGGAGCTTGTCCGGGTGCAGGAACACAGACGGAAGGCGCTCGTCCGCCATTCGCGGGCACACAGTCCGTTCTACCGGGATCTGTACGCGGATCTTCCGGACGATGCTGCGCTCGCCGATCTGCCCGTCGTCACGAAGCCGCAGATGATGGCGGAATTCGATCGGGTCCTGACGGATCGCCGCGTGACGATGGCGCGGATCGAAGAATTCACCGCGGACCTCGATCATGTCGGGCATAAGATCGACGGGCGGTATCTGGTGTTCAAGACCTCCGGCTCCACGGGAAACCCGGCCGTCGTGCTGTATGACAGCGCCATGATCGGCGTCTCGTCGGCAGTCGCCGCGCACCGCACCTTTGCGAAGCGGGACGATTTGAAGGCTTTCCTGCGGCACGGCAAAAGAACGGCCGGGGTTTTCGCCGACCGCGGCTTTTATCTCGCGTGCGGGATGTCGCGCTACCTGCAGCTCAGAATGCCCGGCAAGCAGTCGAAGATCACCGTGGACGTCAACGCGCCGGAGGAAGAGATCGTGAGGCAGCTCAACGAATTCGGACCGGCGATGCTCAGCGGCTACCCTTCGAATCTCGCGCTTCTCGCGGAGGACGAAGGACTGACGATCCGCCCGGACGTCGTGATCACCGGCGGAGAACTCCTGACGGACGCGGTGCGGCGAAAGCTGACGGAGAAATTCGGATGCACCGTACAGACGCACTATTCCTGCACGGAAGGCGGAGAGATCGCGTGCGAATGCGCCGAAGAGCACCTGCACATCAACGAGGACTGGGTGATCCTCGAGCCTGTGGACCGGGACAACCGCCCCGTGGGATTCGGCGTCCAGTCCGACAAGGTATTGATCACCAACCTCGCGAACCGCATCCAGCCCTTCATCCGCTATGAGCTGACCGACCGGGTCATCGTGCATGACGAACCTTGCCGCTGCGGCAGAAACACCCGCTGGCTCGAGATCGAAGGGCGCACGGACGACACGGTCCTCCTCCCGAACGGGGGAAAGATCGCGCCGATGTCGCTTTACAAGATCCTCGAAGAGGTCCGGGCGATCCGCCGTTTCCAGCTGACACAGACCGCGCCGGACCGGTTCGAGGTGCGCCTGGTCAGCGAATGCCCGGAGGAGGCTTTTGCGGAAGCTGAGCGGGCGCTGACGGCGTTCTTCGCGGAGAAGGGCTGCCCGGAGGCGGTGATCACGCTGTCCGGCGACGCGCCGCGGCCCGATCCCGTCAGCGGAAAGTTCAAGCACGTCGTCCGGAGCTTCTGAGCGTCCGTACGCACGGGAAACAGGCCCCGCCTTCCCCGGTGAGATTTCCGTCAAAAGGATTTGGGCAGGCGGATCGGCGGAAACCGGTATGCCGCCCGGCAGATTTCAGAACAAACAAAAGGAGCTGTCTTCGAAGGAAGCGGCTCCTTTTCGCTGCGGACATGCCGGACAGCGGACATTTTCTGTTTCCGGGACTCCCGGATGAGGGGATGCGGCTTGCCGGGGAACGCGGCGTCACCCCTCCTGCATGCCGAACATCTTCTCCTTGAGGTCGAGATAGTACAGGTAGTCGTCGGGGTCGACGTTCGGCGGGCAGCGGTGGTCGCAGAACGGAATGTAACCGCCCCGCGCGACGTACTTTTCGAGCGATTTCAAATACGCTTTGATCGCGTCGCGTCCGGCTCCCAGCGCCATCTTGTCGACGCCGCCCATGATGCGGAGCTGGCCGTTGTACTGGTCGAGAAGCTCGCCGGGATGCGCGCAGCTGTTCACTTCGAACGGGAACAGGCAGTTGATGCCGCCTTCGAGCAGATAGGGCAGGATCGGCCGCACGTCGCCGTCGCAGTCCGTGTACCACAGATCGATGCCGTGCTCGTCGAGCTTTTTCCGGATGCGCTTGTACCGCGGCATGACGACATCCCGGAAAAACGGCACGGAGACGATCGGACCGTTTTTGAAGCAGATATCCTCCCAGCCCGACGCATAGTCGAAGGTGATCTCGCCGAGCACCTGATCGAGGGAATCCTCCACGAGGACGCAGCAGGTCTCGACCATGTCCTCCACCATGTCCGGGTAGTCGTAGCAGGCGTACGCCAACCCTTCGAAGGTCATCATGTCCCGGATTTTGCCGATCATGGAGCCGCAGCTGATCCCGAGCGGATAGTCGCGGTCGTCCGGGTATGCCTTTTTGAGCCGTTCCACATCCATCTTCCGGCCGGGATGATGCCGATCGAAATGCTCTTCCTTGACCCGCTTCCAGTCGTCGGGCGTCGTGACGGAGGATTTCAGATAGTGCGGGATGGTGTCCTTCCCGGAGGCGAGCACCTCCGCCATGAGACCGTCCGCGTTGATGCGGATGATCTTGTTGTCGTACCGTCCGATCTCCTTTTCCTCAAAAGCCGGGCACATCCACGTCGCGCCGCCGATCTGTCCGATGCGGTCGAACGCGAAGAAGACGTCCGCCTCGCCGTTGTTCCTGATCCCGTTTTCATAGAACAGGGGCCATGTGGTAAAATTCTCGTTCCAGTAGCCGAATTCCATATTGAAGGAGCGGTCGACGGACTGCCAGTGCATCTGACGGTTGAACCGCTCGCGCGCCGTCATGGTCCCGCGCCACGGCTTGCGGATGGGCTGAATTCCCATGATTCTCTTCGTCCTTTCGTTTTTTTCTGTTCTCTATTCGCCTCGTGATTCGCCGCAGCCGGTTCCCCGGCGGAAGCGCAGGACGTTCCACGATTCGCGCCGCAGGTCCGCGGTCAGGATCCCGCCGTCCGCACGGGTATCCGGATTCCGGCGCGGCAGGATCCTGTTCGGGGAGTCCCAGGTATTCGCGTCGCTCGGGTTTTCCGCGAACATCTCGATGTGCTCCTCGAATCGCCATCCCTCGAAGCCGCGGACGTCGAGGCGAAGCTGCTGATCCTCCGCAAGATCCGCGTTGATCACAAAGACGCTGAGTTCTCCGGCCTCCTCGTCGAGCGCGGCTCCCGCCTGGATCGTCGCGGCGTCTTCGAATCCGCCGTACTGATTCATGTCGTCGATGGCGTATCCGGGCACGTCGTACGTTTCGCATGTCACCTCGCACCGGAGCGACACGCCCTTCGCCCGCCGGATCATCTCTTCGAAGGGATAATACGCCGCGCCTTTCCAGACGTGTTCCCGGTCCGTCGCGCAGAGTATGCCGAGGCCGCCGGTGGCGCATCCGATCCTGACGCGGTCCGCGTGCCTCAGCATCACGAGCATGGTGCTTGCCGTACCGAGCGCGCCGAGCATTTCGCGGCTTCCGGGACGCGGTCCGCGCTTCGGCCAGTTGTCCGGGTCGTGACGCACGTAGGTCCTGTTCGGATTGAAGACGCCGAACATGTCCGCGTTCTGCCTGCCGCCCATGCCGAGATGCGCCTCGCCGCGCGGACGGAACATGCTGCCGTACTCGTCGAGCGCGAGCATCATCGTTTTCTTCGTGCGCAGCTTGGTTTTCACATAATCGCAGAGGGCGATCTCCGTTCTGATGTAGTCCTCGAATGCCTGATACCCGGCGAGGAGCGCTTCGGGCATCTCCGGCGGCGCGGAATGGTAGTGATGCAGGGAGATGTAATCCACGGCGGAATAGCATTCCTCGAGCGCCGCGCGGTCCCAGTCCGGATAATGGTTCAGAAAAGGAGAGCTCGACACGCAGGCGATCGTTTCGATCGACGGATCCACCCACTTCATCGCCTTGCTGGTTTCATGCGCCAGCACGCCGTATCCGCGCGGATCCTTTTCCCATGAGGCGATCTGCCACGGGCCGTCCATTTCGTTTCCGAGGCACCAAGTCCGGACGCCGTACAGCGCGTCGTGTCCGTTCTTTTTCCTCAGATCGGACCACCATGTGCCGCCGGGAAAATTGGTGTATTCCACGCAATCCGCGGCGTCCTGCAAAGTCCCCGTGCCAAGGTTGACCGTGTAGATCGCTTCCGCCCCGGCTTTTTCCGCCCAGCGGAGATACTCGTCGTGTCCCACGTCGTTCGGGATGAACTGCGCCCATGCCATGTCGAGGTGCGCTTTCCGCTCATTCCGAGGCCCGATGGAATCCTTCCACTGCCAGCCCGAGACGAAATTGCCGCCCGGCATCCGCACCGCGGGAAGGTTCGCGTCCTTCAGCGCTTCGTAAAAATCCCGGCGCATGCCCTCTCCGTCCGCCGTCGGATGCTTCGGATTGTACATGCTCCCGTTGACCATGGTTCCGATCGGTTCGAGAAACGCGCCGAACAGACGGGGCGAGATCTCCCCGATCCGAAAATCCGGATGAATCGTGATGCCGGCTTTTTTCATGGTTACCTCCGTTTTCCCTCTCCCGGTCACGCCGGGCTCCTGAAGGCAGCTTTGCCGCTCTTTCCGCATACGATTATAGCACAGCGCGGGCCGGAAGTCAATTCCATCCTGCTCTCCGTCCGGAAAGTCTTGAAAAACCGGACGGTCTATGGTATAATCAGACAGGAAGAACAGCGTCCCCCGGATGAGAGGAGGGCATGCGATGGAAGGCAACATGGCGGATATCCGTTGTCCGCACTGCGGCGCGCCGGCAGAATACGATATCGTCAAAGGGCGGTATCTCTGCGAATACTGCGGCGGCCAGGCAGGCATCGGAGAGGTGCAGGCGCACAGGCTGGGCTTCCGGCATCTCCAGCAGGAGAGGATCCGGAAAAGCGCCGAAAAATACCAGCTCGAAGAAGCGCGATGCACCGGCTGCGGCGCGTCCCTCGTCTTCGGGGAAGGCGAAGCCATCACGACCTGCGCATTCTGCGGACGTGCGCTGGTCCGGGAACAGTACGTTACCTCCGAAGAGATGCCGGAGCTGATCATCCCGTTCCGGATCACGCGGGAAGAAGCCAAGGCCTGTCTCGGGGAATGGTGCGCAAAAAACGCGGGAAAGCGCGAAGCCAGGCACCTCGTCAAACAGCTCGATGGTCTTGGCGGGTTCTATCTGCCCTACGAGCTTATCCGCGGGCCCGTCCGCTGTCAGGTCAGCCGCATGGACGCCGGCCGGAGCTACCACTGCGGCGGATTCGTCGACAACATCTTCGTCAACTGCTCCCGGCAGATCGACAATCTCCTGCTCGACGCCATGGAGCCGTTCGAGCTCGGGGAGCTTCGCGAATTTGATTTTGCCTTTACGGCAGGTCAGCGGATCAAGGTCGGAGACGTCGATCCGAAAGAACTGGAAAAGCGCGTCGCCGAAGAAGTATCGAACGACTACGCCCCAGTCGTGAAGAAGACGCTCGAGACCGACGCCGTCAGCGTGTCCGCCGATCCCTCGGGGGTGCTGCGGATGCCGGTCCTGCTGCCGGTGTATTATCTCTCGGCGGGTAATACCGTCGCGGCGGTCAACGGACAGACCGGCAAGGTCAGCGTGCGCGCGGAGAAGCCCTCCCACCATATCTTCATCCCGTGGTGGGCAAAAGCGATCCTCGCGACGCTCGTCATCACCGGAGCGGCTTTCGGCGCGTTCCTGCTCGGCGGCATCGGGATGGAGGAGAGCATGACGATCGCGGGAATGCTCGGACTCGTCATCCTGATCGTGACCCTTGCCGCGTTCAGCGATACCGTCCGCAACAGGTTCCGGGTGGAGACGGGAAGGAAGATCTTCTCATCCGGGGGAGGTCCCCTGCGGCGCGTCGGCGGAAGGCTGGTCCGGGACGCGGAGCCGATCCGGAAAAACGTCACCCCGCCCGTCTTTCTCGAAACCCTCGACGGCGTGTCCCGGCAGGTCAGGCTGGTGTTCTCCTCGCCCCTGCGCACGCTGAAAACCATTCTCCTCGCCGTCGTCGCCCTGTTTCTGCCGGTGATCATCGCCCTCTTTCTCAACGGCTTCGATTTCGAACGGCTGACGCTCGGCGGGTCGGCGGTCTGGTTCTGCATCATGGTCCCGGTCGTTCCGATCTATATCCTGAAATTCGCCGTCATCGATCTGTACGAGAATCCGTGGATCTATCTGATCGGGGAAGACGGACGGAAAAAACGGTATCGGAAGAAGAAAAAGATCAGGATCACCAAGGATGCCGTGTGCATGGTCCTGAAGGCGCTGTTCGTTCCGCCGGTCTCCCTCGCCGTGTGGTTCGGCATCGCGTCGTTCTGCGTTATCTGTTATCTGACGGCGTTCGGTTTTGACTGATCGGGAGGTACCCTGCAATGAAGAATAAGAAGAAACTCGTCTGGAATTCCCCCGTCGTGCTGTGCTTTGCCGCGCTCAGCTTTGTCGTCATGGTCCTGAATCTGCTGACCGGCGGCCTGACCAACCGGCTCCTCTTCACGACCTACCGCGCCCCGCTGACCTCTCCGCTGACGTGGATCCGGTTCTTCACCCATGTGCTCGGACATGCGGGATGGACGCACTACATCGGGAACATGTCCTATCTTCTGCTGCTCGGTCCGATGCTTGAAGAGAAATACGGTTCGAAGCGGATCCTCGGGACGATGGCCGTCACCGCGGTCATGACGGGAGCCGTGAATTTCCTCCTGTTCCCGAACACCGCGCTATGCGGCGCGAGCGGGATCGTATTCGCGTTCATCCTGCTCACCTCCTTCACGAGCTTCCGGGAGGGAGAGATCCCCGTCACCGTGATCCTCGTCGCGCTGATTTTCATCGGTCAGCAGGTCTATGAAGGACTGTTCGTGCGGGACAATGTCTCGAATCTCACCCATATTCTCGGCGGGATCGTCGGTGCGGTGATCGGATACCGGCTCAACCGGAGACTGCGCTGAGGGACTGATTCCGTGAACGTTATTGAAAGGCGGTGCACCATATGCTGAACGCTTCTGTCTGGTCAAGTTATTTTGTCGAAATGTCCCCGGAGGACATGGTCAAAGAGTTCCTCGACGCCGGATTCACCGCGACGGAATTCTCGGACGAGCACGGGCTCATGCTCCTCTCGCGCGGAAATCCCGAAAAGGAGGGCCTGAAGCTGAAGAAATACGCGGAAGATCTCGGATTTTCCTTTCCGCAGGGCCATCTGCTCCTGCGGGCGGATCTCTGTGCGGACGATGCAGCGGAGACCCTGAAGCTGTGGCTCGATCTGTTCATGGCGCTCGGGATCAAATCCGGCGTGCTCCATGCGGCCGGGGGCGACGATCTTTCCCCGGAGGCACGGTTCGCGCGGCGCGTCGGCACCCTCTCCGAACTCGCGGCGTACGTCAAGGGGAGCGACTTCACGATCTGCCTCGAAAATCTGCGCGGCGCGACGCGTCCGGAAAGAGCGGAGGATCTGAACGCGCTCATCGACGCGGCGGGCGGGGACGCGAACCTTGGGATCTGTCTCGACACCGGTCACCTGCACATCCAACGGGAGCGCCCGCAGACGCAGGCGGATTTCATCCGGATCGCCGGTCGTCGCCTGAAAGCCCTGCACATCGCGGACAACGACACCACGAGCGACATGCATCTGATGCCCTACGGCCGCGGGACGATCGACTGGCCGGAGGTCATGACCTCTCTGCGCGGCGTCGGATACGACCGTCTCTTCAATCTCGAGATCCCCGGCGAACGTCGCTGTCCTCTGCCGGTTTTGAGGGCAAAGCTCCGGTACTGCCGCGCACTCTGCGATCTCATGCTCGGCTCCGTCGGGCTTTGACGGGATCCCGCAGCGGAAAGGGCAACCTGACGCATCCGCAAACCAAGCGGCCGACCGCACGCGCCTTCCGGGAACAGGACGCGGAGACTCTAATGAAAACAAGGAGGAACGGGATGGACGACAACATCACGAAAATCAATGAGAACACATGGCGGATCGAGGATGGCGGGGTACGGCTCTTCCTCCTTTGCGGGGAGGAGCGGGCGCTTCTGATCGACTCCGGAATGAACATGAACAA
>JAFYBI010000415.1 GCA_017540285.1 Clostridia bacterium
CCCGTCGCCGCACCGCACCCCGTACGCCTTGTTCGTCGAGAACTGGAGCGCAAGCAGGACGACGGCGGCAAAGATATAAAGAGAGTACTGCATCCCGCACACCCTCCGATCCTCAGTCGAGACCGAGACTTCTCAGGTAGTCGTAGCTCTTCTTCAGGCAGTCGAAGGGATCCTCGCCGTTGCAGTTGTCCTGCTCGATGTAGGCGTACTTCGTGCCGGCCTTCTCGAACGCGGGGACGATCTTCTCGAAGTCGAGGACGTTGCCGCCGCCGACCCAGGACATCCTGCGCTCGCCCTCTTCGGTGAGGAACATATCCTTGAAGTGGACGACCGGGAGTCTGCCCGCGAGGCGTTCGATCTCGGGGATGACGTCGTAGCCGCCGTACTTCACCCAGTATGTGTCGAGCGTGAAGCCCATCTGCGCGGGCGTGAATTCGTCGGAAAGGTGGAACATGACTGGGCGGCCGTCGTCGAGGACGGTCTCATATTCGCCGTTGTGGTTGTGATACATGAAGAGGCAGCCCGCCGCGGCAATCTTGTCCATCGCGGGTCTCAGCTTCGGCTCGGCGATGAATTCCGCGTATTTCGCGGTGCCGCCGGGCATGCCGCCGATGCCGATGTAGGAGCAGCCGAAGGTCTTGTGCTCTTCGATGACGGCTTCGGTTTCGTTCAGGATGCGGTCAAAGCTGAAATGCGTGATGCCGCAGGTGAGGCCGTTCTTGTTGAGTTCATCCCGGAGCCATTCCGCCGTGTAGGCGCAGGTGCCGGAGACCTGCACGGTCGTATAACCGATGTCGGCTACCTTTTTGAGGGTTTCGGAAAAGTCGTCGGGGTTCTTGCAGAAATCGCGGAGGGTATAGAGCTGCGCACCGATTTTCATGGGGGTTCTCCTTTTCTTGTTCGTGGGGTTGATTACCGTTATCTGTATTATCCTTCATTTTTCCGGATTTGTCAAGGCAATCGGCGAAAAAACTTCTTGCAAGCGCGATTTCTTTATGCTATAATAGAAAATGAAAGAATTTCCATCTGAGAGGTGCGCCATGAAAACCAAATACGGCTTCAACATGCTCTGGATGTACGCGGGAAACTACGGGAGGATCCCGCTGGAACCCGATCTCCGCGAGCTCGATTTCATCGCGGAGGAGGGCTTCAACTTCATCCGCATCCCGACGGACTACCACTTCTGGACAAAGGACTTCGACTACACCCACCCGGACGAAAAGATCCTTGCCTACTTCGACCGCTATATCGAGGCGTGCAATTCGCGCGGGCTCCACGCCTGCCTGAACATCCACCGCGCGCCGGGCTACTGCATCAACTGGCCGGAGCGGGAAAAGCACAATCTCTGGCGGGACGAGGAGGCGCAGGAGGGCTTTGTCTGGCTCTGGAAGATGTTCGCCGAGCGGTACAAGGGCATTTCGTCCGACCGCATCAGCTTCGATCTCGTGAACGAGCCCGCGAACATCCCGCCGTCGCATCCCTGCACGCGCGAGGACCACGCGAAGGTCATCCGCATGACGGTCGACGCGATCCGTTCGGTCGATCCGGAACGAGAGATCGTGATCGACGGGTTCAACGGCGGCGGCTCCGCGCTTCCGGAGCTGGCCGATCTCGGCAAACAGGGCGTCGTGCACTCCGGACGCAGGTACGAGCCGTTCCAGGTGACGCATTACAAGGCCGAATGGGTGCGGGGCGGCGCGGACTGGGCGGCTCCCGAATATCCCGGCGAGGTGGCTCCCGGACAGGTGCGCGACCGCGCGTGGATCCGGGAATACTACAAACCGTGGCGCGAAGTCGAGGCAGAGGGCGTGAAGGTGCACATCGGGGAGTTCGGCTGCTACAACAAGCTCCCGAACGATCTCGCGCTCCGCTGGTTCGAAGACGTGCTCTCCGTCTTCCGGGAGTTCGGATGGGGCTATTCCCTCTGGAATTTCAAGGGCTCCTTCGGCATCGTCGAGCACGGGCGTCCCGGGACGGTCTGGGAGGACTACAAGGGTTTCCGGGTCGACCGCGCGCTGCTCGAGCTGCTGAAGCTGCCGTTCGCGGAATCATGATCCTCCCATAATGGGAAAAAGGGCTGCCGATTTTCGACAGCCCCTTTTGCATTCAAATCACATACATATCGCCCGTGTCGGTCCGCATCAGATCGGCGACGGTGATGGAAGAAAAGTAGTCGCGGGTGAGCGCGTAGAATTTCTCCCACATCGGGAGGGTCCGGCATTCCGCCTTGC
>JAFYBI010000037.1 GCA_017540285.1 Clostridia bacterium
AACAGATTTTTCCGTTCCTGTCCCGACATTTCCGGCGATCCGATGACGGATCATGAAAAAACGGGATCCGATCCCGTTTTCCGATCAATCCCCGCCGAAGGAACAGACCACCGTTCCGTCGGGGAGCAGGTCGAGGAGCGCGAAGGAGGCACCGTACCACGCTCCGACCGATCCCGGATTGATCGCACGGACCGACGTCCCGTCCGGCGCGTCGAGCGGCCCGTCAAAGGCCTCGTGCGTGTGCCCGAAGAGAAGGACGTCCGCTCCTTTCTCCGCCGCGTGCTTCACCGCGCCGCCGATCCCGGTCTTCACGCCGCACTGATGTCCGTGGACGAGCAGGAAGCGGTGTCCACCGAGCTCTACGAGCTTTTCGTACGTCCCGCCCTCGAGGAGACGGTAGCTGTCGCAGTTGCCGAGGACGCCGTAATACTTCGGACCGGGATACTTCGCCATGATCCGGACAAAATCGGAATACCCGTCGCCGAGGAAAAAGACCGCGTCGAGGCCGTGACCGACGTTCAGACGCATCGCCTTGTCCATCAGATCGGGGTGATTGTGGGAATCGGAAAAAACGAGAATCTTCATAAAGCCTCCCGGATCGTGTGTCAATGCGCGCCGATCCTGAATAGGATGTTAGGGAAATCGGGAAACGGAGGATTTGCCATGATAACGAGGAAAACCATCGATCAGATGCTGGCCCTGCCGGACGACAAGATGGCGGCGATGCTGAAGCTGGTGCTGTCGACCGCGGGTGCGGACACGGCCGGGATGAAGTTCGACGAGCGGACGGTGCGTCGGCTCCGGGCGGTCCTCGGCGAGCTGACGGACGCGGACCTTGCGCGCATCTCGACGCTGACGGAGCGGTGGCGCACGGGAGGCTGACATGGCGGACGACATCGGCTCCATGGTGGAGAAGATCATCGGGAATCCGGAGTTCAGAAATCTCGTCGGAGAACTGCGCGGCTCGGGAGAAGCGCCGGACTCCGACGCGCTCATGAGCCGCCTCCCGGAGGTCATGGCCGCGATCTCACCCCTCCTTTCATCCTCGGAATCGGAACCGCCGTCCGGCGGCGAAGCGAAACCGTCGCCTCCCGCGGACATTCCGGTCGTGAGCGGCGGGAAATTCAACCGCAAAAACGCCGAGAGGCTTCTCACGGCGCTGAGGCCTTATCTGCGCGCATCCCGGTGCGGGATCATCGATAAGTGCATGTCCGTCATGCAGATCACCGATCTCATCGGCGCGGCGGGCGGCCTCGGCGCGCTGACCGGAGGGGAAAGGCCGGAGGGAGGGAATCCGTGAATCTTGTCGAGGAGAGGGATATGTACACACGCCAGCTGAATCGGAAAAAACGTTACAGCCCTCCGCCGGGATATGTGGGGACCGCGTTCGGGGCAGAGGATTCGCCGATGGAGGGAAAGGTCCACTCCCCGGGGCAGACGCCCGCTCCTCCGATCCGTCCGGAGATCCCGGAGCCCGTGCCGCCGTCGGAGCCGCGGGAAGGCGCTTCCGTTCTCGGCGATCTGCTCGGGGATCTGCGGGGACGCATCGGCTCGGAGGAGCTGATCCTACTCCTCGTGATGCTTTTGCTCGCCTCGGACGGCGCGGGATCGGAGATCCTGCTCCTAGCGCTCATCCTGCTCGGCGGCGGAGAGCAGGCGGGGTAAATCGAGCAGTCCGAGCGCTTCGCCGAGTACGGGCGGGACCGCGGCGATCGGATCGCTGTACTTGAAGTCGAGCAGCGGCGGCATCTCCGCGCCGATCCGAAAGACGATGGTCAGGGCCGCGCCGTACGTATAGACAGCGGCCGGGATGTGGATGAACTCCGAGAGAACGACTGCGATCCGCACCGCGTCCCGGAAATCGTCGGAGAGGCGGAAGAGGATGCTCAGCCCGTCGCCGTCCCCAGTGAAGGGAAGCGAGCGGGCGTCGGCGGAGAGCTCGATCTCGCGCACCTCCCCGTAACGGGTCAGCCGGACGCGGACCGTATTGTCGGCCGCAAGGCAGCGCAGCATGGTGATCATCGGGATGAGCGCGCAGACGAGCGCTTCGACCGGAATGTCGGAGATCGGATGGGCCTCGCCGGTCGCGTCCGTGAAGGGAAGCTTCACCGAGGCGAAATCCGGGTTGCGGAGAAGCTGATCGATCACTGCGCGCAGCAGATCGGCGAGATCGCAGCACCGCGTCCCGCATCGCTCGGAGAAGATCGCCCGGGCGAGGTGTGGCGTGCGGCTGGCGAGGAGAAAGACCTCCGGCGAGAGCGCGGTAAAGTCCGGGGAGCCGCCGTGCTTCAGGTACAAAAGCTCAAAGAGGATGCGGTTCACCGTGGAGGCATAGTAGACCGATTTCGGACCCATATAGGGATAGAAGTCCGTGAGGCTGTGCCCGAGAAAGACGACGGTCATCCGGGTGCCGAGGATCGTCGCATGCTCGCAGAAGGCCGCGCGGAACGGTCCGAGATTCGAACGCAGACCGTACGTCCGGTAATCGGGAGACCCGTCCGCCGAGGCGCAGAAGCGGTAGAAATCCTCGCGGTCCCGGCTCAGAAGCAAAAGGAAAGCGTGCCGAAGACTTTCCAGATCGGAGGTCTCCGGCACGGAGGGCAGGACTTCATGCTCTTCGCAGAGGCAGGCGTCGGGGGAAAAGACGAGGGAAGGAAGCGTCGGCGGGCTGTCCGGCGATCGGGTGACGCGGGTGGATCGTCTCATCACCAGCCTCCGTTCGGGTGCCATACGCCGTAGCTGTCCATCCAGCCGGTCCAGTTGCCGTTTTCGTCGATGAATTCGGCGGGCGGCGTCCCGGTGACGATGCCGGACGAATCGGACGTGTCGCCGGACCAGATGCCCGGGTCATACCAGTCGTCGGGCGAGGCGTTCCAGCTGCCGCCGTCGTTTCCGCCTGCCGACCAGTCGTTGCCCGTCTGGGCGTTCCAGTCTGTTGTCGTCTGGGCATTCCAGTCTGTTGTCGTCTGGGCATTCCAGTCGACGGCCGGCGTGCCCCCGTCGTTCCAGGTCTGCCCGTACCCGTCATTTCCCGACGCGGTATTCCAGTCATTCCCGGTCTGCGGTTCGTCCGCGGGGGTCTCCGGCGTCGTCAGCACCGACCAGTCGTCGTTCGCGGGGGCGGGTTCCTCGGGTGCTTCGGTTTCGTAGGTCTCGTTGGTATTGGCATAGGGGTTCGTGACGCTCTCGGGGATGTTCGACACCGTGTCGGTCACCGGCGCGTCCGGCTCTGCTTCGTCGATCTCGCCCGAATAGGTCAGGGTCGCGGGCTTCACGGTCTTCGTGAAATAGTAGTTCATCACGCCTCGGTCCGCGCACGCCTGATATTCCGCCGCGACGCGGTAGGCGTTGGTCTCATCGAGCACGACCCGCATGTTGTACACGGAAAACGTCCCTTCGAGGGCCTGGATCGTGTCGGAGACGGTCTTGTAGACGTCGTCCGGATTGCTGATGGACGCGGTGGGGAAGCGGATGCCGAGGCTCGACGCGATCTGCGCGATCATCTGCAGCTGCATGGCGCCCTCGGAATCGAGATAAACCGCGGAGGGAAGGACGATCCCGAGCCGGCAGGCGTCTTCGAGCGCTTCGCTGCACTCGTTCAGATAGAGGCGAAGGAGGTTCGCGGTCTCGTAGTCGAGGGTACCCGTCAGGGAAGGCGTCACGAGGATCTCCGTCACGCCGAAGGAAGCGAGCTCCTTCATGAGCGCGGCATCGGTCGCCGCATCGGCGGGGATCAGCGAGGCAATGATGCGCAGTCCCCGGGTCTTCGCCTCCCGGATGGACTCCGTGATCCGATCGAGGGTTTCCGTATCGGTCACCTGCATCCGTACGAGCGCGCAGACGGCGGGAGACTGATAGATGAGCCGGCCGTCCTTGTCGCAGAGGGAATAGACCACCGTGTTGAACGCCTCGGACAGCTCGTCGAGCTCTTCGCCGAGTTCTTCTGCCGATTTGTAGGAGAGGAGATCGATCCCGACTCCGCGGATGCTCGGCGCGTTCCCGACGCTGCGGCTTTCATCGGCATCCTCCCGTTCAAAGGAGATCCCGGTCCCGCCCGTGGGAACCGGCGCAACTTCGGCGGACTGCACCTTCACGAGAAGGTGATGCCCGACGAGGACCGTCCCGACGGTGATGACCGCGGCTGCCCCGAGCACGAAGAGGATGCGCAGGAGAACCGTCTTCACGGCCGGGGACGCCTGTTTGTTTCTTCTGTACCGTTTCAAAATGCGTACCTGCCTCAATATGTGGCTTCAAGGTTGAATACGGGGTAGTCGTCAAGGGCGGGGAGCTTCTCGATGCCCTCCGCGAGCAGAGCCTGTTCGCGCGCCTCGAGGCGGATATTGTACTGCCCGGCGATGTATTCGTCCGCCAGATCGTCAAAGTGCTCGTCGAGGTAGCGCTGATCCTTTTCATACCGTCTGAGGATGCTCCAGCCGGCGTCGGTGCGGATCACGCCGCTCGTCTCGTCGACCGCGAGGGAAAACGCCGCGTCTTCGAACTCCCGGTGATAGGTGCCGCGGGAGATGTAATAACCGTCGGGATTGTTGAACATGAAGAGGTCCCGGCCTTCCTTCTGCACGAGGGTGTCGAAATCCTCGCCTGACCGGACGCGGTCCAGGAGGGACATGGCCTTGGCTTCCGCCTCCTCCTCGGTCATGCCGTCCGCCGTCACGAGGATCTGCTTCACCCGAACCACCTCGTCGCCCGCAAGGATCTTTTTGAGGGACGCGTCGTCCGTCGCGATCTCGCCGCGCTTCTCCATTTCAACGATCAGCTCCTCGGCGAGAACGTCGTTCCGCACGAAGAAGCGGTAGACGGAATCGTTCATGTGATACGAACGGAGATATTCGAGGTAAGCCTCGTAATCGTTGTCGTACTCCTCGTAGACGGCCTTCATCTGCCGCTCGACGGTGTCGGTGACGAACGGGTCGTCCGCGCGGATGCCGTATTCGTCGGCGAGGGAAACCGTCGCGTAGAGGTAGGCGAGCGTATCGGACACGCTGCCGTGGAGATCTTCGAGAAGCGCCGCGCCGCCGTCGCCGAGCCAGATGTCGGGCGATTGGCCGGATTCGAAATCGCGCTTGTAGTTCAGGGCGATGTACCGGTAGAGCTCCATCGGGACATCGAAGCCGCCCACCCGCATGACGGGCGTTTTTTCCGCCTTCGAACTCTCGAGAAGCTTTTCCCCCTTCTTCCCGCACGAGACGCAGGAGAGAAGGAGCAGAACGGACAGGAGCGCGCAGAGCACGCGGAACAAGGTTTTCGACATAACGCATCCTTATCGGGAAATGATCATCATTTACCCTACAATATAGCAGAAGACCATGAACACAATATGAACGGCGGACGTTTTTTGGGTGAATATCCCGCTGTGACCGCCGCATCGGCCCTTCGAGGGACGGAGGAGGCAAAAAAACGGTTGCAATTCCGGGCGGCGTGTGCTATAATAGGGCCAGAATTTCACGGGCTCGGCCCCAGAGGAACAGCATGGACGATTTTACCACGCGCGTCAGCCTCGCGAAGATCGCGAAGGACAACGGACTGAAAGAGGAATACATGCCGGACGAGCCGGAGAAGATCATGATCTCCCTTTCGGATGTCAACCGTCCCGGTCTGGTTCTCGGTGCGGGCTTTTTCGATCACTTCGAGCCGAACCGCATCCAGGTGCTCGGCAACGCGGAGACCATGTACCTCAAGAAGCTCCCGGACGATCTGCGCAGTCAGCGCCTGACGGACTTTTTCAGCCGCCGTCCCGCCGCGCTCATCGTCGCTCACCGGAACGAGGTGCTGCCGGAGATCCTCGAGCTCGCGTCCTATTTTGAGGTCCCGGTCCTCTCGACGCCGGAGAACACGAGCGACTTCATGGCGAACCTCATCGCCTACCTGCACGTTCAGCTCGCCCCGCAGATCACCCGGCACGGGGTCCTCGTGGAGGTCTACGGCGAAGGCGTGCTCATCACGGGCGATTCCGGCGTCGGCAAGAGCGAGACTGCCATCGAGCTCATCAAGCGCGGCCACCGTCTGATCGCGGACGACGCGGTCGAGCTGCGCAAGGTGTCGGCGAAGACCATCGTCGGACAGGCCCCCGACCTCATCCGGTACTACGTGGAGCTGCGCGGCATCGGCGTCGTCGACGTGCGGCGGCTCTTCGGCATGGGTTCCGTGAAGGAGACCGAGAAGGTCGACATCATCATCAACCTCGAGCCGTGGGTGCAGGGAAAGATGTACGACCGCATGGGACTCGACACGGAATACACGGATATCATGGGCATCATGATCCCCTCGATCACCATCCCGGTGAAGCCCGGACGCAACCTCGCCGTCGTCCTCGAGATCGCGGCGATGAACAACCGCCAGAAGAAGATGGGGTATAATGCTGCGCGGGAGCCTCTTCATAGCCTCGGGATGACAGATGATATCATCCCCGAGACAAAGGAAACTGAGATCTTGCACAGCTTTTAATCA
>JAFYBI010000416.1 GCA_017540285.1 Clostridia bacterium
AAACTTTACATCCGATTTTAAATCCGCCTATTGGAACGGCGCGCAGGGGGACGTCGGCCCGCGGCTCACCAACGGCGCGACGACCGGGGATATCCGCTTTGTCGAAGAGCTCGGCGGCGTCGCGGCGCAGGACGCTTTCCGGGCATGGGAGGCGGTCGGACCGTACAAGGAAGGGAAGCTGACCGTATACGAGGGCGAGGTCCGGATCCCGCGCAAGCCCCTTCTTCCCGAGGCCGAGGTCCGCGCGAAGCTGGATTCGTATCAGGATCCCGACGCGCTCATCAACCTCCAGCGGCTCGAATACGTCTACTACCGCGGGGAGATGGACGAATACGAGGCCGGGTGTCCGGAATACGAAAAGGACTTCGTGCTTCCGCAGACGATCCTCTCCATCGGCGACGCGGCGTTCGTGCCGTTCCCGTTCGAGATCTTCGCGGAGACCTCGATGCGGATGCGGGCCTACGCTCCCTCCCGCTATACGCTGTGTCTGTCCAACGCCGACGGATACAACGCCTATCTGCCAACGGAGGATCAGATAGTCCGCGGAGGATACGAGATCGGTTGCTTCTTGTACAACGGCGCGCATCCGCTGGTCAGCAACGCGGACCAGGTGGTGATAAACGAAAACCTGAGGTTGATGGGAGTATAATGACATGTACAGGATCGGACAGGAAGAAATAGACGCTGTGGCGCGGACCATCATGAGCCGCGACTTCTTCAAGATCAACAACAGCGGCCGGGAAGTCATGCACTTTGAAGAAGAATGGAAAAAGATGGTCGGCGCGAAATACGCGCTGACGATGACCTCCGGGTTTGCCGCGCTGTCCTCCGCCCTGATCGGCATGGGGATCGGTCCCGGCGACGAGGTGATCGTGCCCGCCTATACCTATATCGCGTCCGCGCTGGCGGTGACGGCGGTCGGAGCCATTCCGGTGATCGCGGAGGCGGACGAGACCCTGACGCTCGATCCGGCCGACGTCGAAAAAAAGATCTCAAAGTACACAAAAGCCGTCATGCCCGTCTATATCCAGGGGTTTCCCGCAGATCTGGACTCTCTGAAACGCATCGCGGCGAAATACGGTCTGAAGATCCTCGAGGATTCGTGCCAGGCGGACGGCGGCATGTATCACGGGAAGCATCTCGGCACGATCGGAGACGCCGGGGCGTATTCCTTCAACTATTTCAAGGTCATCACGTCCGGCGAGGGCGGCGCGCTTGTCACAAACGACCGGACGATCTACGAGCGCGCGCTGATTTATCACGACGCGTCGGCGGTGGCGTTCTTCGGCGATCAGCTCGACGGCATCAGCCAGCCCCTGTTCGGCGGCACGGAATTCCGCGTATCCGACCTGACGGGCGCGATCCTGCGCGAACAGCTGAAGCGGCTGCCGGGACTGCTCGGCGATCTGAGGCGCAACCGGACCGCGCTGGCGGAGCTGGTCTGCGGAGACGGCAAAGCGGTACAGGCTCCCTCCCACGACATCGAGGGCGACTGCGGCACCACGCTCGCGCTCCGGTTCGGCACGGCGGAGGAATGCCGCGCGTACCAGAAGAAGTGCTCCGACGGCGGCGTCGGGACGACCGTTCCGATCGACACGGGCAAGCACGTTTACACCAACTGGACGCAGATCATGGAGAAGCGCGGCGCCCTGCATCCGGCGATGGATCCGTTGAGGATGGAGGCCAACCGGGAGC
>JAFYBI010000417.1 GCA_017540285.1 Clostridia bacterium
CGGACGCGATTGGCATAGATGTCCCCGCCGTGGGGATTCTTTCGGTTCAGAAGCATAGCAGGATCGCCCCCCGCAGGAGTGTGCCGAGCGCCAGCGCGATCAGCGACGCCGCGTACATGAGCCGTCCGGTGCGGGTGATGTCGGCGGGCTCGATTTCGCGGAGCGGATCGCCGAGGAATTCCTTCTTGTGCAGCACGCCGCCGTAGACAGCATCTCCCGCCAGCCGCACCCCGAGAGCGCCTGCGGCGGTCGCTTCCGTCTGCGCGGAGTTGGGGCTTGCGTGCTTCATCCGGTCGCGGCGGAAGATCCTCCATGCGTTTTTCGCGTCGAGCCCGCAAAGCGGACAGGCGGCGATCATGAAGAGCGCGGAGAGCCGGGCGGGGATGAAGTTGACGACGTCGTCCGTTTTGGCGGCGGCGCGTCCGAACGTCAGATACTTTTCGTTCTTGTAGCCGAGCATCGAGTCCATCGTATTGATCGATTTATAGAAGAACCCGCCCGCCGCGCCGAAGAGAAAGGTCCAGAAGAGGGGCGCGATCACCCCGTCCGAGGCGTTCTCCGCCACGGTCTCGACGGCAGCCCGGCAGATGCCCCGCTCGTCGAGGACATTCGTGTCCCGTCCGACGATCATGGAGACCGCGGCCCGCGCGCCTTCCGTGTCGCCTTTTTCGAGGGCGTGCTGCACCTTTTTGCCTTCCCGGAAGAGCTGACGCGCCGCGAGGATCTGCCAGCACATGACCGCGTTCACGGCAAAATACGCCGCGGGGTGCAGACGCCATGCCAACGCGAGCACGAGGGCCGGGATCCCGGTGGAGATCAGCGCCACAAGCACGACCGTCAGAGCGCCGCGTCCCACATCGTTCGGGTTGCTGTTGCCGCGGCGGAGCTTGCGGTCGAAGAACGAGATCCACTTGCCGATCCCGACGACGGGATGGGGGATCGCATACGGATCTCCGACGAAGAAATCGATGAGGAATCCCGCGAGGATGGCCGCGGTCTGGATCAGAAGCCGTTCCTTCATGTCTGCCGGCCTCCCGCGAGTATCACGACGGTGACGGGGTTCTGCGCCGTCATCATGTGGTAACGCCCCAGTTTGCGCGCGCGGGACACGTTGATCTCCGCCGTTTCGCAGACTGCGAAGCCGAACTCCTTCGCGGCGAGGGCTGCCTCCGTCCTCGTCTCGACCGTCACGGCGTTCAGAACGATCCGCACGGCGGGGTTCTTCCCGAGGAGGACCGCGATGATCTCCGAGAGATTCCCGGACGAGCCGCCGATGAACGCGTGCGTCGGCGCAGGCAGATCACGGAGCGCTTCGGGAGCCGTCCCTTCGATCACCGTGAGATTGCCGAGCCGGAACTTCGCGGCGTTCTGCCGGATGAACTCACAGGCGTCCGCCTCCTTTTCGACGGAATAGATCCAGCCTTTCGGGGCGGCAAACGCGCATTCCACCGACACCGATCCCGGCCCCGCGCCGATGTCCCAGATCACCGCATCCTCCGGCGGCGCGAGCTTTGAGAGGGACACCGCCCGCACCTCGGACTTCGTCATCGGCACGTCTCCGCGGAGGAATTCCTCGTCGGGGATCCCGCAGCGGAACGGGCGGGCGGCGTCGTCGTTTTCGAGATACAGCACGGACAGGCTGTCGAATTCCCGGCCCTGCAGCTCGTCCGCCGTGCCCGCGGTGATTCTTTCATCGGGGTATGAGAGCCG
>JAFYBI010000418.1 GCA_017540285.1 Clostridia bacterium
GCCTACGTCAACACCGGAAACGAGGCTTATCTCGCGGAAGCCGTCAACATCACGAACTGGATCCTCGGGGAAGGCTGGGAGACGAGAGGGGCTCTCTGCGGCATCTACTGGAACTGGGGCGCGAAATTCCAGTTCAGCGGGAACAGCCGCGCCTCCATCAACACCTGTTCGACGGCTTCCGCCGCCATGGTGTTCGCAAAGCTCGCCGAGGTCCTGCCGGGCACGCCGTATGAAGGGCTGCGGGAACGGTATCTCGACGCCGCGCTCCGCCTCTTCGATTTCTGCACGGAGGTCTTCGTGGATCGCGCGAACAAATGCCTGTACGACAACATCGTCCTGAAAAAAGGCTTTGAGAAGAAAACGGAGCGCAAGGATCAGATCGAAAAGACCGACACCGCGCAATACGCGTACAACACGGGGACCTTCCTGACGACCGGCGCGGATCTGTACAAGCTCCTTCACGGCACGGATCCAGACCGCGCGGACGCCATCCTTGCGACGGCGCTCGCCTCGGCGAAGGGCGCGGACAAGAAATTCGGCGACCGGACCGTGAAAAAGGGCGAGTATTCCTACCCGTCGCACAGCTGGTTCACGTCGTTCCTCGTCTCGGGATTCTCCGATCTCGCGGCGTATGACGAGAGCTGCATCGAATACGTCGATCACATGCGCTCCGCGCTGAACTACGCGTGGGCAAACAACCGCTCGGACGACGGGCTCGTCTGTCCCGCGTGGATCAAGGGCTGGTCGCGTTACAGCGCCAAGGACACGAACGACATAAACAGCGAAAGCAACCCGCGGCAGATCCTGTATCAGTCCGCGAACGCGCACTGCTATGCGATGCTGGCGAAGATCTATGAATGAATACGAATAAAAGCAAATAGAATGACAGCAAACGGTCGTGAAGCGGTACCTCCCATACCGCCGCGCGACCGTTTTCTTGTGAGAGACCGGAGGCTTCCCGCGTGGTTTTTCATCATATCCTCATTCCGCGCAGTCTGAATCCATGACCCAGACTGGAATTTGTATCACTTTTCGCCGTCCGTTCTTCTTCCCGCGTTCCCCGCATACACTCTCAAAAAAAGGAGGCTCGTCATGCAAAAGAACGGTTTTGTCCGTCTGCTCGCGCAGTATTCGCTGATCGCCGTCGTGCTGGCCGCGGGATGCTTCTTTCTCGGACGCGCCGCGCTCGAACAGGTCCGGATGCCCGCCGTCCCCGCCGCGTCGGACGCAGAGCAGCGGGACACCCCGACGCCGGTCCTCGTGATCGATCCCGGACACGGAGGGGAGGACGGCGGGGCGTCGTCCGGCGGCGTTCTCGAAAAGGATCTCAATCTCGCCGTCAGCCTGAAAATCGCGGATCTCGCCTCCCTCTTCGGCGTTCCGGCCGCTCTGACCCGCACCGAGGACACCCTCCTCTACGACTATTATCACGATCTCGACGACTACCGCGGGAAGCAGAAAACGTATGACCTGAGAAACCGCCTGCGCTTCGCCGAGGAATCGGGGGCGGCGGCGTTCGTCTCGGTCCACATGAACCAGTTCCCGCAGCCGTCCTGCCAGGGGATGCAGGTCTATTATTCGCCGAACACGGACGCGTCGGAAGAGCTCGCGGCCCGCATCCGCACCTCCGCCCGGCTCCGGCTCGATCCGGCAAACAGGCGCGAGATCAAGCGGGCAACGGACGCGATCTATCTGCTCGACCGCATCCGGATCCCGGCGGTCCTCGTCGAATGCGGGTTCCTCTCGAATCCCGAGGAGCGCGCGATGCTCACGGATCCGGCGTATCAGCGGCAGGTCGCGGCGGCGGTGACCGTCCCGGCGATGGAATTCCTTGCGAGGAAATGAAAGCAAAACAAAAACAGAGGGCTGCCGGTCCTCTGTTTTCTGATATTCCGAATCGTCAGAGCAGCGCGCCGAGGATCGTCTCCTCGTATTTCACCCACATTTCCTCTCCGAGGTCGCAGTGATCGCGGCCCGGGACGGGGATGTACGTGACGGGGGCGAATTGTTCAAGCGCCGCGACAAAGCGGTCGGAGTGCATCTCCTTGTTGACCGCACGGTCCGCCGTGCAGTGGAAGATCGTATAGGGGATGACGGGCATGTCGCGGTTCAGCGCGAGGTGGTACGGCGAGGCCTTTTTCATCGCGTCGTCCAGCGTATCCGCGTCCGCATCCCCGAATGCGCTGTACAGAGTCCGCGGGAGATCGGGGCGCTCGGTGTAGTGGTAAGGCAGATCGCAGACCGGGCAGTTCGCGACGCAGGCGACCGGGGTCCGCGCGGCATAACGGGTATAGACGAGGCAGGAGAGCCCGCCCATGCTCCCGCCGCTCGCGACGACGGGAACTTCGCCGCCGATCCGCTCGTAGACCGCGGCGAGGATCTCGTCGGTCTCGCGGACAGCGAAGGGATTCATCCACGCCCAAGGATTGACGTAGGGGATGACAAAGACGATGCCCTTTTCCCCATGGCGACGGCCGCGTCCGTCCCCGGTGTCCTCCCCGACCATCGTCATGCCGCCAAGGCCCATGAAGTCGATGACAAGGCCGCGCGCCGGGGCTTTGAGGAAGGCGTCGTTGACATAGGCGAATGAGCGGACGTTGTCTTTCGTGATGACGGATCTCATGATTTGCCTCCGTTTTTCCTGATCTTGTCGATCAGCTGGCCGATGGCGGATTCGACGTTGTTCTTGAAGGGGATCTCATGCCGCTGGGGCTTGACGATCTCCTTGTAGGTGAGGTCCTGATAGTACTCGTCCGTCTCCCGCGGCAGGGCGTTCGCTTCGAGCTTCCGCTCGGTCAGCTCCTTCACGACCGCGTAGATCACGGCAAAGGTCGGGACGCCGAAGAACATGCCCCAGATGCCGAAGATGCCGCCCATGATGGTGATGGCGACGATGATCCAGAGCGGCGAGAGGCCGACGAAGTCGCCGAGGATCTTCGGGCCGATGACGTTGCCGTCAAGCTGCTGCAGGACGACGATCAAAAGGATGAACCAGAGGGTCATCTTCGGTTCCGCGACGAAAATGAAGAAGGCGGACGGGATCGCGCCGATGAACGGGCCGAAGAACGGGATGACGTTGGTGATGCCGATGATCATCGCGATGAGGGACGCATACGGCATGCGGAAGATCTTCATGAGAATGAAGCAGAGCAGGCCGACGATGATCGAGTCGATGAGCTTGCCGCTGATGAAGCCGCCGAAGGTGTGGTCCGTGAGCTTCGCATAATGCGTGAAGCGCTCGTAGGCCCTGTCCTTCATGACGGACTTCGTCAGCTTCTTCAGCTGCGCGAAGAGACTTTCCTTATACAGCAGGAAGTACACGGCGAAGACGATGCCGAGAACGACGTTTTTCATGCCGACCGCGACCGAGGAGACGTTGTCGAAGATCGTGCTGATGTTCTCCACCAGCTTATTCATGCTGTCCAGCTTATTGATGCTTTCCTTCAGCCAGTCGTTGAGATTGGTCTGGATCATCTCAAACAGATTGGATTCGAAAACCCCGTCGAGGAACGGATATTTCGCCGTGAGGGAATCGATCCACGTGGAGCCGCTGTCGATATAGTCGCGGAGACGGTCCACCAGGCTGCGGAAGCTGTCCGACACCTGCGGAATGACCGTCGAGAAGAACAGCGTGAGAAGAAGCAGGAATATGATATAGGTGCAGAGCAGCGACAGGATGCGGACCAGACGTCGGCGCAGCTTTTTTTCGTTCAGCTTTGCGAAAACCTTGTTTTCGAAAAAGCGCAGCATCGGCCAGAGGATGTAGGCGATGATAACGGCATAGATCAGCGGCTTGACGGCGTTCACGAAGGTTTTGACGACGCTGCCGATCGGCTCGCGCCAGATATAGAGAAGGACCCCGGCGACGAGCACGCCGACGAGCACGAGGATCTTCGACGGCAGGGTCTCCCGGTCATGGCTTTTCCAGTCCAGCTTCAAGGAACGCGCCTCCTTCCTGCCCGGGTGCGGCAAAATGCATACTTTGTTTTATTATACCGCTCCCGCGCGGATTTTGCAAGAGAATCCGCCGATTTAATCGAAATTTAATGGGCGGCGAGGCGCGTTTTTTAACCTTTTGAAACATTTCCCATGCATGCCTTGACAAGGGGAGGCGGCAAGACTATAATGTTTTTTGAGAAATCTATGAAAAAAAGGAGTATGATACCATCATGGACGAAAACGAAAAGACCCCCGAGCGGGGAGGAATCTCGATCGAGCTCGAGCATATCTTCCCCATCATCAAGAAATGGCTGTATTCCGAAAAGGAAATCTTTCTGCGCGAGATCGTCTCCAACGCCTGCGACGCGATCACGAAACTGCGCCGGCTCTGCTCCCTCGGAGAGGCGGACGTCGATCTCTCCGCCGAGAAGATCTGGGTGGAGCTTGACAAGGACGCCTCGACGATCACCGTCATCGACAACGGCATCGGCATGACGAAGGAAGAGGTCGTGAAATACATCTGCCAGATCGCCCTCTCCGGCGCGCTCGACTTCATTCAGAAATACGAGGGCTCGGAAGCCGACGCCGCGCAGAACGGCATCATCGGCCACTTCGGCCTCGGCTTCTATTCCGCCTTCATGGTCTCCGACGCGGTCGACGTCATCACGCGCTCGTATCAGGGCGGCCCGGCGGTCAAATGGTCCTGCGGGGACGACGGCAACTACGAGATCACCGACGATTACGACGATCCCGACAACTACGTCCCGACCTGCGGCACCGCGGTCGTCATGCACATCAACGACGAGGGCCGTGAATTCCTCTCCGGCTGGAAGCTGCGCGAGATCCTCGACAAGTACTGCGCGTTCATGCCCGAGGAGATCTACTTCGACGACGGCGAGGAAAAGGAGCCCAAGGAGGGCGAGGAGCCGAAGGAAGAGAAGCCCGTCAACGACACGCATCCCCTCTGGCAGAAGAATCCCTCCGACTGCACCGACGAGGAGTATAAGGAATTCTATCAGAAGGTTTTCCACGACTGGAAGGAACCGCTGTTCCACATTCATCTGAAGGCCGATTATCCGCTCAATTTCAAGGGAATCCTCTACTTCCCGCGCATCGCGAGCGAGTTTGACAGCCTCGAAGGACAGGTCAAGCTCTATTACAACCAGGTCTTCGTCGCGGACAACATCAAGGAAGTCATCCCCGAATACCTGCTCATGCTCAAAGGCGTCCTCGACTGCCCGGAGCTCCCCCTCAACGTCTCCCGCAGCTACCTGCAGAACTCCGGCTACGTGGCGAAGATCAGCCAGCACATCACCAAAAAGGTCGCGGACAAGCTGAACAGCATGTTCACGAACGAGCGCGAAGCGTACGAGAAGATCTGGCGCGATCTCAAAACCTTCGTGGAGTACGGTTCCCTGCGCGACCGCAAATTCTATGACCGCGTGAAGGGCTCCGTCCTGCTCGAAACCACCGACGGCTCCTACAAGACGATCGACGAGTACCTCGAGGCGGCGAAGGAAAAGCACGAAAACAAGATCTATTACGCCACCGACGTCACCGCCCAGTCCAAGTATGTGAAGATGTTCCGGGATGAGGGCATCGAGGTCGCGGTCCTCGACCGCATCATCGACACGCAGTTCGTGAATGTGGTCGAAGAGACCCGCGAGGGCGTGAAGTTCGCCCGCATCGACGCGGAGCTCGCCGACATCTTCAAGGCCGACGGCGACAAAACCGAGCTCCCCGCCGTGGCGGACTGCTTTAAGAAGGTCGCCGGAGAACATACGAAGGTCGAATTCGAACGTCTCCGCGATGAAAAGACCCCCGCGATCCTCAACATCCCCGAGGAAAACCGCCGCATGAACGACATGATGAAGCTCTACCGCATGGGCGGCGATCTGCCCGTCGAGGAGACGCTTCTCGTGAACACCGCCTCCCCGCTGACCGCGAAGCTCGCCGCTCTCCTCGACGAGGGCAAGGAAGAAGACGCCGCCGCGCTCGCCAAACAGATCTATCTGCTCGCGTCTCTCGCGCAGCGCCAGCTTTCGGCGGACGAGCTTGTCGACTTCCTCGCGGGCAGCTATGACCTTCTGAACCGCGTCGACTGATGGAGCGTGACAATCTGCGCTTCCTCGCGGAGAAGGAAGAAGTGCTGCGGCAGCTTTACGCGGGGTTCTGCGACGACGTTGCCGCCCGGTACGCGCCCACGCTCTCTTCCCCGCCCGCTCCGGAGGAGATCGCGCGGCTCTGGGAATCCATCGGCGGGGACGCGTCGGGCTTTGCGGGATTCTGCCGGGCGTTTTCCGGCGCCTACGGAAGCCGCGCCGCCTCGGTCTTCTCCGATTCCGACGAGGAGCAGGACGCCGCCGCGCGGGTCGCCTATCTCCGAAGCTCCTACTCCGACCGGGCGTACCGCCGCTTCTCCTCCCTCTTCGGGCATGTGACGGCGTTCTACTTTCCGGGGTTCCGCGAGGTCGCCGAGGAGGTGTACGCCGGACGTGCCACGCATGCGATCCTGCCCGTCTGGAACTCCTCCGACGGCGCGCTCCTCACCTTCCGCCGCCTGCTCTCGCGGTATGACCTCAAAATCACCGCGGCCTCGGACATTTCCGCCGGGGAAGAAAGCGTCGTCCGGTTCGCGCTGGTGCGCCGCGGTCTTCCAAAGCGGAACACACCCCCCGCCTGGCTCGAGCTCTCGGTCGTTCCGGGAGACGGCATGACGCCGGGCATGTTCCTCTCGGCCTGCGAATCCCTCGGCGCGTCGGCGGTCTCCGTCAGCGCGCACCCCACGGAATCCGGAGAAGGACGCGACGCGCTCGATTTCCGGCTCGACATGACCCATGCCGACACCGCCGCGCTCTACCTCTACCTCGAAGGCTCCCACGCCCGCTACGAGACGATCGGGAGCTACGACATGATCTGATCCCGTATCCTATCACCGGTCAAA
>JAFYBI010000419.1 GCA_017540285.1 Clostridia bacterium
GCATCCGTCTCCGGGGCGGCTTTCAGGCAGCGCGCCAGCATCACGGACGCCTCGGCAAGCGTCACCGCCCGATCCGCGCGCAGCGTGCCGTCCTCATACCCGCGCAGAACATCGCAGGCAGCGGCGCCGCGGAGAGCGGGCACGGCCCACGCGCTGATCCCGTCCCGGTCGGGGAAGCGGGCGAGTGCGTCGGATTCCTCCGGGGTGCCGAGAGGAAAGAGAGCGGCAAGGCAGACGGCGGCGTATTCCCGGCTGACGGGGGCCTCATCCTCCTCGTCGATCATGCCGGCGGCGACGTAGAGGGGATAATAGTCGTCGTACAGACCGAGGCAGGCGTCCATGCCGGGATTCGCGCTGAACGATTTCCAGATCACCGTCTCCCACGAGCCGTACTGTTCATAGAGCTCGTCCGGGAGAGGGCCCTCCTCGTGACCGTATTTTTCGAGGTTGCGCGCTTTGGCGGCGGCGAGGCCCTCGGGGTCGTTGCCGTACGCCGCGAGGCGGATCTCGTTGCGCTTCGTGCTGACCGCGCGGGCGATCTCCTCGGCGGGGCAGCCTTCCGCCCGCATGTCGTCGAGGAGGATGTACATCTCGCCGATGCTCTCGTGGTACGCGATCCGGGCGAGGCGTCCGTTTTCGCCGTTCACCAGATCGGCGTCGGTCCAGTCGAAATCGGCGTAGGCGGCGAGGCTGCCGTCGGGGCTCGGGGAGAAGCCGTAGACGGCGGCGGGATCGGCGACGATGTCCCGCATGGCGGAGGAGTTGAGGCGCGGATCATGTTCGTAGGCATAGGCAGACACGCAGGTCGCCGTCAGCGCGAGCACGAGGAAGAAGAGGGGAAGGAAAGAAAGAATCTTTTTCATCGGAACCGTACTCCTTATATGTAATTCAGGCGTTTGCGCCGTTTCCCCTGCGCTTGTCCTGCACGATGCCATACGCCGATCCGGCGGCAACGAGGGGCCCGACGATCATGAGGATCACGCCGAGGAGGCGGTTGTCCCCGTGGACCTGCTCCGGGTTTTCGGGATTATACCAGATCGGGATCCACGTCCCGACCGCGTAGCTGTTCTTGTAATTGTCGCACTTCGTGCGGATCTTTTCACCGTCCGCCGTCGTGAAGCGGATATACACGTCGTAGGTGTATTCGCTCGCGCCGTCGCCGTCGACGCCCGAGAAGATCTCGTCGATCTGCTCGATGACCGCGGTGGATTTGATGTAGCCGTTGCGCTCGAAGAACGTCACGTAGACGCCGTAGCCGAGCGCGAGCGCGCCGAGGACGATCGCGAGGATCTGAATGGCCTGCTTTTTCATGGGGTGATCCCTCCGTTGTCAGATGATGATTTGTCCTGTGGGGTGTCCGCGCGCTGCCGTTCCCGGGCCCACTTGTGCGGCGTCATGCCCGTCGCGTCGCGGAAGAGCTTGATGAAATAACTCGTGTCCGGGATCCCGACGGACGCCGCGACCTGCGAGACGCTCAGGCCCTCCTCGAGGAGGCGGCAGGATTCGCGGAGCCGCACGGTCTTGATGTAGACCGCCGGGGTGATGCCGGTATGGCTGCGGAACAGGCGGTGCAGGTACGCCGGGGAGATGCCCGCCTCCTCCGCCAGCTTCTCGACGCTCAGCGATTCGGTGTAGCGCGCGCGGACGGCCTCCATGATCTGCCTCACGAGGCGCGCGCCCTTCTGCGTGTCCTCCGGCTCCTCCCGGAACGCGTCCGCGCGAAGGCACACGGCGAGGAGGGAGAAGAGGTCCGAGAGGATCTCGCAGCTCTCCGCGCCCGGCCGGATCTCGTGTCCCGCGTGGGCGGCGAGGGAACGGACGACGGGGAACAGCTTCTCCGCGAGCGCGCCGTCCGGGTGTTCGGGAAAGGCGGCGGATCCCTTCATGAGTCGCTCGAGCAGGCGGTTGACGCCGTTCGGATGCGCGCCTGCGGAAAGCAGGATCGAGGGATCGAAGACCACGTGGACGAGGGCGCCCGGGGACTGCCGCTCGAGGTGATGGACGCGCCGCGGATTGATGAGGAAGAGATCCGGCGGATGCATGGGATATTCCCGGCTGCCGACGGTGAGGGTCCCTTCCGCTTCGGTGTAAAGGATCTCCATTTCATCGTGCCGGTGCGGGCGGACGGCGGGTTCCCCGTCCGGGGTCCGGTACGCGCAGAAGGGGGATCCGATCCGGCCAGGCAGAGGATCGGCCTCCGGGAGCGGCGTCGCGTTCATGTGGTCATCTCCTTTCCGTGATTCCGGTTTTCCCCATTATAGCGCATCGCGGCGGGAAAAGATATGCGAAAAATCCGACCAAAAAACGGAAAATTCATGAACAAGCCTCCGAAAACCGGTTGCCGCCGATGGGAAATCCTCTCGAAATTGTTCAGAAATCCGTCATTTTCTTTACAGTTTTTTTATAGCAATTTCATCGCGGATCCTGTATAATATGAAAATAGGGGTTTTATGCCCGAAGGTCGGAAAATGACCGAGAAACGCCTGATGGAACAGGCTCGGAAAGGACATGACCGCAATGAAAAAAACACTGTCCCTCCTCCTCGCGCTCCTGATGCTGCTGCCCGTCTGCGCGGCGTGCGGAGAATCGAAGGAAAACACCGACGCATCCGACAGCACGCCCGCCGGCGACGCCTCCCCCTCCGCCGCCGAGGAAACCGTTCCCCCGGAAGAGGCGGAGGAGACCGTTCTGAAAGACAAGGTGCCCGAACTCGATTTCGGCGGCGCGACCGTCACGATGGCCGGGCAGGGGACCGGGGACGCCGGCAACAACAACCTCGACATGACCGTCGAGGAGCTCACGGGCGACGTGGTGCGCGACGCGATCTACCAGCGCACGCTCGTCATGGAGGAGCGCTTCAACGTGACCGTCGCCGAGCCGCTCATGGCGGACTACACCACCATTTCCAACGCGGTCAAATCCATGGTGAAGGCCGGCGACAGCACCTACGACTTCGTGGTCAACCAGCTCGCGCAGACCTCCGCCGACGTCGTGGGCGGGAATTCGATGAACCTGAACGAGATCCCGTACCTCGACTTCAACATGCGCTGGTACCCGGCGAACGTGATGGAATCCGCGTCGCTCAACGGCAAGCTCTTTCTGATCGTGAGCGACATGTGCCTCAGCTACGTCGGGCAGACCTGGTCGATGTGCTTCAACAAGGACCTCACCACCGACATGGGGATCGACGGCCTCTACGATCTTGCGCGGGAGGGCGAATGGACCGTGGATAAGCTGCACGAGATCACGGCGGACATCTATCTCGATGTCAACGGCAACGGCAAGCGGGACGAGGAGGACACCTACGGCTTCTCGATGGGCTCTGCCGGAATCAGCGGCTGCCTCGGCGCGGCCATGATCTACGGAGCCGGCCAGCGGTACATCGACGTGAACGAGGACGGCACGATCGTGAATCTGCTCGAATCGGAGCACGCGCAGGCGGTGTGCGAGAAATTCGATGCGCTGAATAAGCAGGAAGGCAGCACCGTTTACGATACGACCGGGAGAAGGACGATCACGGCGATGATGGAACGCGTCGCGGTCTTTACCCCGGCCCAGCTCGGCTACTACTACGTCTTTGCCCGCGACTTCGACGGCACCTTCGGGGTCCTTCCCCTGCCGAAATTCGACGCGGCGCAGGAGCGTTACGCCACCCTCTGCGACGCGGGATGCAACTGCATCTCCGTCCCGATCACGTGCCGCGATCCCGAACTGACCGGTGCAATGATCGAGGCGATGAGCGCGTATTCCGCGAACTACGTCAACCCGGTCTACGTCGACATCGCCCTCCAGACCAAGGTGGCCCGCGACGAAGAATCCGCGGAGATGATGGAGATCGTGCTCGACAGCCGCGTGATGGACTTCGGCTATCTCTACTGCGGCTGGAACGGCTGGACGTGGACGCTGAAGGATCTCTTCCGGGATCCCGGCACCTATATGTCCACGCTGCAGAAGAATCTGAAGGTTCAGAACAAGACGTACGAAAAGATCGTCAAAGAGTTTTTGGACTGACAGCGGACGCCGTCCGTTCTGATACCACTCCATAGAATAAGGAGAACCATCATGAAGAAAACACTGTCGCTCCTCCTCGCCCTCCTCATGCTTCTGCCGGCATTCGCGGCGTGCGGAGAGTCGAAGGAGAATACGGACACCCCGGCGAATACGCCTGCGGACACACAGACGACCGATACGCCCGGCGCACAGGAGGAAGCGGAGACCGAATCCCCCACGGCGCACTGGGATGCCGTCGCGAAGCCCGACCTCGGCGGGATGGACATCATCGCGACGACCAACTACTTTGATTCCAACTTCTACAACGTCCTCGACTGGGACGAGATCTCCGGCGACAACCTGAAGGACGCGATGTACAACCGCAACCGCGCGGTGGAGGCCGCCCTCGGCTGCAAGTTCACCGTCATCTACGCGGACGGGAGCTCCACGATCGAGAAATCCGTGCGCAGCGGCAGCGGCGACGTCGACTTTGCCTACAACCTCATCAGCGAAGGCGGCGGGCTCATTCAGCGCGGCGTCCTCGCCCCGTTCGACTCCCTCGAAAACATCGACATGACCCAGCCCTACTGGGATCAGGGCGCGCAGAACTATCTCCGCATCCTCGGGAAGATGTATTTCGGCTTCGTCGACTTCGGCTTCGACCACTACGACTCCCTCGCCGTGCTCTTCTACAACGGCAAGCTCGTGACTGACTATCAGCTCGACGATCCGCAACAGCTCGTGCTCGAGGACGCGTGGACCATCGATAAAATGGCCGCACAGCTCGATGCGGTCCTGACCGACGTCAACGGCGACGGCAAGTACACGCTCACGGATGACATCCTCGGGCTGACGGGCCGCGCATACTGGTTCCAGCCCTTCCTCAACCGCTCGGGCGAATACCTCGTGACCTGGGACGAGGGCGAGGAAAACTTCGTGCTGCACATGATGGACGACCGTTTCGTGCGCGTGTCCGAGGCGATCTCCACGATCTACGGCCAGCAGAACCCGGCGTCCGATTTCTCCGACTATGACAAGGGCCGCATCGCGTTCTCCGACGGGCGTTCGCTGTTCTACTCCCGCCTGCTCGGCGACTTCCGCCAGCTCCGCGAGGTCGAGGACGACTACGGTGTCGTGTGCTTCCCGCGGTACAGCGAAGAGGTGGGCGATTCGTCCTACTTCGTGAAGAACCCGACGACGCTGTACCTCCCGACGGTCGTCTGCGACACGAACGGCGACGGGAAGCAGGACTACCCCGAGATCGGCCTCTTCCTTGAGGCGATGGGCGCGTATACGTTCGACGAGACCCTGAACGTCTACCTCGAGAACACGGTCATCGGCAAGGGCATGCGCGACGAACAGTCGGCGAACATGGTGCGCCTGATGATGAAGAACCGCTCCTTCGACCTCTGCGAGGCGTTCGGGCTGCACGACGTGATGGACATCTACCACGGCTGCGTCGTCAAGAACGAGGGCCTCTCTTCCGGCGAAGCGAAGGCGAGAAAGATGTTCGACCGCCTGACCGAAAAGATCGTGAAGAAGATCCAGGAATTTGACAATGGGAACTGATCGGAAGATTCGCATCGTGACGACGACCGCGGTGTTCCAGCCCGGCTATCCGGGGGAGGACGCGGCGGACCGGCTCGCCCGGCTCGGCTTTGAGGCGCTCGACATGGCGCTCGACTACTGGACCGGGGACGGCTCGCCCTTCCTCGGAGAGGGATACCGCGCCTGGGCGGAGAGCCTCCGGGAGAGAGCGGAGCATAACGGCGTTCCCTATACCCATTCCCATGCGCCGGGGGAAGCCGGGGACAGCCCCCTCGTCGGCCGCTCGATCGAGACCGCGGGGCTGCTCGGCGCGAAATTCATGGTCCTGCACCCCGTATGGCGGGAAAACGGCGCGGTCATCGAAGACGCCGAGACCTTCATCCGCCTCAACGCCGAGGCCGTGAAGCCATGGCTGGAGCGGGCGGAGAGGGCGGGCGTCGCGATCCTCTCGGAAAACCTGCTCTGGGGCGCCTCGAAGGATCCCCGGATCATCGCCGATCTCGTGCGGGAAGTGGATTCCCCGACGTTCGGCTGGTGCTTTGACACCGGGCACGCCAACTGCTTCGGATTCCGCCCGGACGTGCTGCGCGAATGCGCCGTGCCGCCCGCGTCCCTGCATCTGCAGGACAACCACGGAACCGGCGACGAGCACCTCATCCCCGGCGACGGCACGGTCGACTGGGACGCGATGATCCGCGCGCTCAAGGCCTGCGGGTATGCGGGCGACTGCGTGCTCGAAGCGCATCACCAGAGCCTCGACGCCCCGGACGGAGAGCGCGACGCGATCCTTGCGCGGCTCCTCGTCAGGGCCCGTGAACTGCGGGCGGAGATGGCATGAGCGCCGGACGCCTGCCCGCGGCAGAACGGGAGAGCATCGAGAATCCATTGGACAAAGGAGGGGGACCCATGAAGGAGATCACCATCAGGGCCGACGCCGCCATGCTGGGGCGGGTGACGGATTTCGTCAACGAAGAACTGGAAGCGCTCGGTTTTCCGCGGAAGACCCTCATGCAGATTGATCTGGCGGTGGAGGAGATCTTCGTCAACATCGCGAGCTACGCCTACGGTCCGGAGGGCGGGGACGCCGTGATCCGGGTGGATACGTCGGACGGCGGCGCGCGCGTGACCTTCGAGGACCGGGGGATCCCCTTCGATCCGACGGCCAGAGAGGATCCGGACCGGAGCGCCGGCGCGGATGAACGTCAGATCGGCGGCCTCGGCATCTTCCTCACGAAGACGCTCATGGACGAGGTCGTCTATGAATACCGGGAGGGGAAAAACATCCTCTCCTTCTCAAAGAAAACGGGGGTGGCCTGAGTGCGGCGCGGTTTATCGGTCCTCTTGCCGGTCCTGCTCTTCCTCCTCGCGGGTTGCGCGGGGGCGAACGGGAGGGCGGACATCGATCCGGCGGCGGACTACATCGTGCGGCTCGCGGGAGAGGCCGAGCCCTTCCGCGTGGTGACGGGCGACGAAGTGAACCGTCTGCTCGCGGAGGACGCGCTCCTCTGGTACGAGGAGGACGACGCGCTGTCGCTGATGGACGGCGAGAGCGCGTATTACGAAAGCTATCAGTGGAACCTGACGGCCATCGGCGCGGACGGAGCCTTTGCCCGCGGTTATGCCGGGCAGGGGATCCGCGTGGGCGTGCTCGATTCGGGGGTGAATCCGCATCCCGATTTCGAGAGCCGCCTGCTCCCGGGCCGCTGCTACATCGAAAACGCAAAGGACCCGGACGACACCTCCGATTCGTTCGGTCACGGCACGAAAGTCGCCGGACTGCTGGCGGGAGCCGGGGAGCACGGTTGTGTCGGCGCCGCGCCGATGGCTCAGATCGTGCCGCTCAAATGCACCGACGGGCAGAGTGTGCGGGTCAGCGCGCTGTGCCGGGCGATCTACAGCGGCATCGACGATTTCGGGTGCCGGGTGCTCAATCTGAGCCTCGGGATCGCGACGGAATATCACGCCCTCGCCGAGGCGGCGGCCTACGCGGAAGAGCGCGGCGTCGTGCTGGTGGCGGGCGTCGGGAACGGCGGTGTGGAAAAGCTCAACTACCCGGCGGCCTACGGCACGGTCATCGGCGTCGGCGCGGTCGGGCGGGACGGCATTTCCTACGAGCGCTCCAACCACAACGAAAGCGTCTTTCTGACGGCGCCGGGCGTTGAAGTCCGGACGACGGACGCGCGGGGCGGATACAGCCCTGTCACCGGATGCTCGTTCGCGGTCCCGCAGGTCGCGGGTGCGGCGGCGGTGCTGCTTTCGGCCGACGGGAGCCTCACCCCGGCCGGGATCCGGGAATGTCTCGCATCCGCGGCAAAGGACGCGGGCGGCGCGGGATACGACGAGTATTACGGCTACGGCATCCTCGATCTCGCCTCCTCGCTGACGCGGATCGCGGGAGAGGCCGAGGCGCGCGGACCCCGCTGTGAATTCCTCCCGGCAGGGGAGGGCGCGGCGACGACGGTCCGCAACTGCACGGGAGAGGCGCTCTGCTGCACCTACATCCTCGCCGAATACGACGGACGGGGCGCCTGTGTGAACACGAAAACCGAAACGCTGACGGTCCCGGCGTACGGGGAAATCCGGATCGCCGCGCCGGACGGGACGAGGCGGTACGCCCAGTTCCTCACGGACGGGGACGGGATCCCGCTCTGCCCGGCGAGGGGACCGCGGTGAAGAACACGGCAGCATTTGAATACGGAACCACGAAACGATGAAAACCAAAGGATTCTTTTGGCTCGCCGCCCTGCTCCCGATCCTCCTCGCCGTCTCTGCGGCGGCATCCGGCTTCGAGGCGGCGGACGGGCACCCCGGCATGACGGTGCGGCTCGAGGACGGCGCGGCCCGGGTGACGGTCCCCTTCACCGCGGAGGGATGCCAGTATCTTCTGCGCCTCGTCGACGCGGACGGCGCGCCCGTCTGGATCGATCAGCGGGAGGGCGGCGGGGTCCTCTCCTTCGGGAAGATCCTTTTGCCGGCCCCGCAGACCGCCGCCGTGTACGAACTCATCCTCACGAGCGACGCGGAGGGCTTCTCCCCGATCACCGCGGCCCTGACTTATACCCCGCCGGACGCGCCTCCCGAAGAGCCGGCATGCCCGCGGGACGGCACCTGTCCGATGCGGCGCTTCTCCGATCTCGACCCCGCGGCATGGTACCACGACGGGATCCACCGGGTGCTGGCGGCGGGCGTCATGAACGGGTATGAGGACGGGACGTTCCGGCCGTCGGCGGTGACGAGCCGCGCCATGCTCGTGACCATGCTCTGGCGGATGGCCGGGGAGCCGCGCGTGCGGTATGACGCCGGATTCGCGGATGTCGCGGACAGCGCCTGGTATGCAGGTGCGGTCCGCTGGGCCTCCTCCTCCGGGATCGTCAGCGGCTACGACGACAAGACGTTCGGGCCGGACGACGGCGTCACGCGGGAGCAGCTCGCCCTGACCCTCTGGCGATACGCCGGAAAGCCCGACGCGCCCGATCCTGCCGGCGATCCGCTCAGCCGCTTCGGCGACGGAGGACGGACGTCGGGATGGGCGGCGGACGCCATGCGCTGGGCCGTCTCGAACGGCATTTACGGCGGCGGATCGGACGGCAGGCTCCGTCCGGGCGACAGCGCTTCCCGCGCGGAAGTCGCCGCCGTGCTCGCGCGCTTCGGGGGATGATCCCCCCTTCAAACCGATCGGATATTTCATTTCCATACATACGAGGTACTGTTATGAAATCAGACGTCATTCACGTGACAAACGAAGGCGCGGGGTTCGACGAAGCCCTTGCGCAGGCGGAGGCCGTTGCCCGGTTCCGCCAGCTCGGCCGCAAGAGCGCGCTGCACCTGCGGCTTCTGACCGAGGAGATGCTGGGCATGATGCGCGCCCTGACCGGGGACCGCGACGCGGACTTCTGGATCGACGACGCCGAGGGCACGGTTTATCTGCATCTCTCCGTCAACACCCCCATGAACGCGGATCTGCGCAAAAAGCTCCTGTCCGCCGCGACGAGCGGGAAGAATTCCGCGGCGAAGGGCGTGACCGGGAAGCTGCGCGACGTGCTCGAACGCTTCCTCGAGCCCGACAACGATCTCGTTCCGGACGATCTGTTCACCGGCATGGATTACGCCTATTCCGGCGGGGATTTCGCGGCTCTGTCCACCGCGGCCGCGGGGCTCTGGTCGATGAACCGGTACAAGGCCGCCGTCGAAGCGGGCCGCACGCCGAAGGAAGACTGGGACGAGCTCGAGAAATCCGTGGTCTCCAAACTCGCGGACGACGTGCGGATCGGCATCGTTGGCCGCAATGTCGAAATGGTCATTTCCAGGAAATTCTGAGATTCTGAAAGGAGAATACGAACATGACAATCAACAGAAAGAAAGACGGCGCCGTCCTCACGCTGGCGGTGGAAGGAAGACTCGACACGATCACCGCGCCGGAGCTCGAAGCGGCGCTCAGGGAAGAACTCGACGGCGTCGAGGAGCTGATTTTTGATTTCTCCGCGCTCGAATATATTTCCTCCGCCGGACTCCGCGTCCTGCTCTCCGCGCAGAAGCAGATGAACGGGCAGGGGACCATGAAGGTCACGGGCGTCGGCGAAGTCATCATGGAGATCTTCGAGGTCACGGGCTTCAGCGACATTCTGACGATCGAATAATCGTCCCGCCTTTCGGGATCGGGCAGCGCCTGTGCGCGGGTTTTGCCCGGAAATTCGCCGGCCTTCCGATTTCCCGGCCGGAAGCGGAAAAACGGCCTGCCGCGCACGGGCAGCGGGAACGGAACCGAAAACAAAAGCAGCACGAGAGCAGACCCGGCTCCCGGTCCGGTGAAGGACGGGGCGCGGGCAAGGAGGAATCATGACGATTGCACTCAAAGGACGGATCGATTCCGTCAACGCACCGGAGGTCGAAAAGGACCTGAACCGCGAGATCGAGGCGGGCGGGGACGAGCACATCGTTCTCGACGCGTCGGCGCTCACGTATCTTTCGAGCGCGGGGCTGCGCGTGATCCTCCGCCTGAAAAAGGCGCATCCGGACCTGAGCGTCGTCCAGGTCAGCGCCGAGGTGTACGAGATCTTCGAGATGACGGGCTTCACGGAGATGATGACGATCGAAAAGGCGTACCGCGTCGTCTCGGTCGAGGGCTGCGAAGTCGTCGGCGAGGGCTACAAGGGGCGCGTCTACCGGGTCGGACAGGACACCGTCGTCAAGGTCTATAAACGGGCGGACGCGGACACGCTCGCTGCGATCCGGCATGAGCGGGAGGTGGCGCGGCTCGCGCTGATCCTCGGCGTCCCGACGGCCATTTCCTACGACGTGGTCCGCGTCGGGGACAGCTACGGCTCCGTGTTCGAGCTGCTCGACGCCTCCTCCTTCGCGAAGATCCTCGCCGAAGAGCCCGAACGCCTCGACTGGTGCGTCGCGGAGACGGTGAGCCTCATCAAAAAGGTCCACCGGATCGAGGTGCCGGCGGGGAAGCTGCCCTCGGCCCGGGAAGCCGGTCTGATGCACGTCCGCCGCATCGCAGGCGTCCTGGAGGACGATCTGTACCGGAAACTGCTCCGGATGACCGAAGAGATCCCGGAGCGGGACACCATGATCCACGGCGACTTCCACACGAAGAACATCGTGCTCTCGGGCGGCGAGGTGCTGCTCATCGACATGGACACCCTGTCCGTCGGCGATCCCATCTTCGAGCTCGCGCAGATGTACAATTCCTACGTCGGCTTTTCCGAACACGATCCGGAGGTCGTGCGCGATTTCCAGGGCTATGACCCGGCTATCGCGCGGGCGTTCTGGGAGAAGAGCCTCAAGGCCTATCTCGGCACCGACGACGCGGGACGGATCGCGGAGGTCGAGGAGAAGATCCGGTGCGTGTCCTATTCCGCGCTCATCGACTGGAGCTGCCGCAACTCCACGCCGGACAGCACCGAGGACATGGAGACGCGCGCGCTCTGGATCCGCCGCCTGACGGAGCTCCTCGGACGCGTCGATTCCCTCTGCGTCGACTGGGACGCATGACGCCGCATCCGACCGATCGCATGGCGAACCCCTAAGAACCCCCACAGAGAGGACCGAAACACATGATCAATCCGGCAATGGATCCCTCCGGATTCGTCCTGCTCGCGGACTTCGTCCCGACCATCGTGCAGGAGATCCGGTACTATTCCACCTACAATTTCATCGGCGACCGCATCGACGGCTACGAGGAGCCATGCGCCCTTCTGAGCATCGAAGCGGCCCGCGCCCTGAAAGCGGCGAGCGGCGAGCTCTTCGTGCAGGGCTACCGATTGAAGATCTTCGACGCCTACCGGCCCGCCGCGGCTGTGAAGCACTTCGTGCTCTGGGGCATCGAGGATCAGGACATCCGCATGAAGCCCTATTTCTACCCCACGCTCGAAAAGCAGGCGCTCTTCTCGGAGGGGTACATCGCCAGCCGATCCAGTCACAGCCGGGGCAGCGCGCTGGATCTGACGCTTCTCGACATGCGGACCGGCAAGGAGGTCGACATGGGCGGCCCGTTCGATCTGTTCAGCGAGATCTCCCACCCCGATTACCGCGGCGAGGGCCTCACCGACGAGCAGTACGAAAACCGGATGCTGCTGCAGCGCGCGATGGTGCGCAGCGGATTCGAGCCGTACGAATGCGAATGGTGGCACTTCCGGCTGAAGGACGAGCCCTATC
This sequence comes from Clostridia bacterium, assembly GCA_017540285.1. GTDB lineage: Bacteria > Bacillota > Clostridia > Oscillospirales > CAG-272 > UMGS1696. The sequence goes on from JAFYBI010000419.1 coordinate 12,202, forward strand.
CGGACACCTATTTCGCCTTCCCGGTCTCGTCCCGGTACCTGAAACGGTGAAGGCGCGTCCATGAAGAACATCATGAATCCGCTTCGCATCGCAGACGATTGTTTCCTGCCCGTTCCCGCGGGCTTTCACGTGTTGAGCGAAGAGGAGCGGCGCGCGATGCGTGTCCCCGCGGAGGGACCGTGGGTCGGCATGTCCGATCCGGAGCGCCATATTCTCGTGACCGGAGGCGTCAGACCGCTCGGGCGGATCCGGTCGATCCTGCTCTCGGAGCGGGACTGCGCGGCCCACACCGAAACGTGGATCCGCCGCGCGCTCAAGCCCTTCGGTTACCGCGGGGAAAAGCTCACCCGACGCGAGATCGCGGGTGCGCGCGCCTGGTGCTTCCGCTGCACGTATGAGGCCGAGGGCGTCCCGATGTGCGCGGAAAGCTGCACGATCAAGCGGGGCGGGGACCTCATCCGGCTGCACCTTTATGCAAGAGAAGAGCGGCGTGAGGAAAGTTTCGCCGTCTGGGAGACGATCCTGTCGTCGGCCGGGCGCCGTGCGGACCCCTCTGCCTGATTGCCTTCTTCCTTCCGTATTCTTACCATCCCAAAAGGAGAAATCTGTTATGAAACGCACCATTACCCTTCTTGCCGCCGCACTCCTCGCGATCGTGCTGATCCTTCCGGCGGCAGCCGTCGGCCCGATCGTTCCCAATCCGGACGCCGCGGCCAGCCGCGCCATCGTCATCGACGCCCTCTATCAGCGCGAGGGCAGCCCCGCCATCACCGAACGGAACGATTTCCCGGACACCGACGTCCAGTGGTATGCCGACGCCGCCTCCTGGGGCAAAACGAACGGCATCGTCTTCGGCGACGGCGACGGCAATTTCAGCGGCGACCGCGACATCACCCGCGCGGAGCTCGCCGTCATGCTGTACCGCTACGCAGCGTACAAGGGATGCGACACCTCGGCGGGCGATGACACGTATTTCAATACGTTTGAAGACAAGGACGCCCTGCCCGCGTGGAGCGTTCCGGCGTTTCAGTGGTCCGTGACGATCCCGATCTGGGAAGAGGGCGGCCTGTTCCTCCCCGGCGAGACCCTCACCTGCTCCGAGCTGACCCACATCCTCGAGAACTTCACCCACGGGACCGCGCTGCCTTCCTGGACGAAGACCGCGGCGGCGAAGAAGGCCCTCGTCGACTATGTGATCGCCGCGACCGATCCGAGCGAACCCACCTTCATCCCCGAAAAGGACCGGATCGCCGTGTTCGACCTCGACGGCACGCTCTTCTGCGAGACCGACCCGAACTACTTCGACTACACGCTCCTGAAATACCGCGTCCTCGAAGACCCGGCCTACAAGGACAAGGCGTCCGACTTTGAAAAGGAAGTGGCCGGCAAGATCAAGGAACAGAACGAGACCGGCGCGTCCTTCTCCGGGCTCGAGGTGGACCACGGCAAGGCGGTGGCCTCCGCGTTTGCCGGCATGACCGTCGACGAGTTCAACGCGTACATCCAGGAATTCAAGAAGCAGGACATGCCCTCCTATGACGGCATGAAGCGCGGCGACGGCTTCTACAAGCCCATGGTCGAGGTAGTGGAATACCTCCGCCTGAACGGGTTCACCGTGTACATCGTGAGCGGCACGGACCGCCTGATCGTCCGCGGCATCCTCTTCGGCAGCGTCCTCGACATTCCGAACCGCCAGATCATCGGCTCCGACGAGCTGATCGTCTCCTCCAACCAGAACGGCGAGGACGGCCTCAAATACGTCTTCGCGGAGGGCGACCGTCTGGTCCTCGGCGGCGAGTTCCTCATCAAGAACCTCAAGATGAACAAGGTCTCCGTCATCATGCAGGAGATCGGCCAGCAGCCGGTCCTCTCCTTCGGCAACTCCACGGGCGACTCCAGCATGGCGGAATACGTCACGAGCGGCAACGCCTACCCGTCCCTCGCCTTCATGCTCTGCTGCGACGATCTCGTCCGCGAGAACGGCTCCGAATCCAAAGCCCAGAAGATGGCCGATCTCTGCGAAGAGTTCGACTGGGTCCCGATCTCCATGAAGAACGACTGGACCACCATCTACGGCGAAGGCGTGACGAAGAAATAAAAAATCTCAGGAGTATTCCCCATGAAAAAAGCACTTTGCATCCTTCTTGCCCTCGCGGCCGTGCTGCTCCTCGCGGGATGCGGGAAAAAGCAGGCTGCCGAGCCCGCTCCCGGCGCACCGAAAGCCGACACGCCGCATGCCGGCAGTGCCGGAGAAGCCGGGTCTGCCGAAGAGGCGATCTCCCCGACTGCCGCCATCGATTCCTTCGTGACCCTCGCCGACGCCTTTGCGGCCGCGGACCCGGACAACTACCAGGCTGCGACGTACGAGGACCGGTACGTCTACGTCTTCCTGTTTGACGATACTTACTTCCGCGTGACCGCGCCGCTGAGTGCGGAGGTCTACGACCGGCTCTCGGCGATCGACATCTTCGCCGACGACGCCAAGGAGCAGGAATCCGCGATCCTCTCTCCGCTCGCGATCGAGACGCGCGAGAACGTCACCGCGATGATCCCCGTGCAGGCGGAGCTGGACCGGTGGGTCGGCAAAACGGGCGGGGATCTGCTCGACGACGGCTGGTACATCACCGGCTACTACCTCGACGAGGCGCTCTTCTATATGAACAGCGGCATGTTCGAATACACCGTCACGGTGGACGGCAAGCTCACCTACACGGACGACTTCGACGAATACGAGGCGATCCGCCCGCTGACGGTCAAATCCGTCGTCTTCACCGCTCTCGGCGACGCGACCAATCTTGACTGAGCGGCCGCGGCCGCGGTCCCATCCTCATTGAAAGGAACCATATCATGAAAAAGATCTTCTTCACCATCCTCTCCGTCCTGTGCGCGGCGGCGCTGATCCTGCCCGCAGCCGCGGCGGAGCTGACCTTCCGGGACGTCCCGGCGAACGCGTGGTATTATGACGACGTGAAGACCGCCGTCGAGGAAGGCCTCGTCAACGGGCGCAGCGCGGACGCCTTCTGCCCGGACGAGAACATGACCGCGGCGGAGGCCGTCAAGCTCGCCGCCTGCATGAACGAAGTGCGGACCGCCGGCAAGGTGACCCTCACAAACGGCGATCCGTGGTATGCCCCCTACGTGGAATACGCGAAGAAAAACGGGATCATCACCGAGGACTATGCGTGGAACGATCCCATCACGCGCGCGGATTACATGGCGATCTTCTCCCGCGCCCTCCCCGAAGGGAACTACGTCGAAGTGAACGCCATCCCGGACGGCGGTCTCCCGGACGTTGCGGCGGACGCGCCTCTCGCGGCGGAAATCTACAAGCTCGCCCGCGCCGGGATCGTGCAGGGCGACGAAAACCGCAACATCAACCCCGCGAATCCGATCCGCCGGTGCGAGGTCGCGGCGATCCTCACCCGCATGATGCATCCCGAAAAGCGCGTCTCCTTCTGGCGCACGCCGAACACTGTCCGCGCGCAGGACTATGTCGGCAAGTGGAGCGATCGGACGAGCCAGCGCGCGAGCATGACGATCATGTCCTCCGCCGAATATCCGTACTACGACGTCCGGATCCTGTGGGGCAACGGCGCGAACTCCACCGGTGAGTGGGCGATGAAGGCCTCCTTCGACGAGGAGACCGGCATGCTCTCCTACAAAAACGGGACGATGGCGTATCTGAATACGGATGCGAACGGCGTCACGGCCCGCGACGAGAAGTGGGCGGATGCCGAAGGCTTCTTCTTCATCGGCACGGACGGCATCATGACGTGGGAAGACAGCCGCGAAGAGAAAAGCACCGCCTTCCGTCTCGAATACACGGAAGTCCCCGCTCCGACGCCGGAAGAGCTCGTCGAGAACTACTTCAAGGTCATCGGCGGGATCCAGCCCGGATCGGCGGGGTCCTCGCTCAAGCAGGCGAAGGCGGCCGGCAGCGTTCTGAGCTTCGCATACATGAATGAACTCTGGGCGGCAGACACCGAGGCCCTGCGTGCCAATCTCCTGACCGCGTGGAACAGTCTGACGGCGGACGAGCAGGCGGCGTTCGACGGGAGCTTTATCTCCGTGCTGACGCAGATGCGCGACGCGTGGGCGGACTGGGAAGCGAACCAGGGTCCCTTCATGGACGCCGGCGTCGGCGACATGATGATGCACCTGATGCCCCTGCGCTCTTCGCAGCTGTCCTGGGACGTGCTCACCGGGAACACGCTGACGATGGGCAACTCCGACGGCTCCGAGACGCCGACGGGCGACATCTTCGTCGGGGAGTGGACCGCGGACCGCGCGAGCATCACGATCACGCCCTCCGAGGACGGCTATCTCTGCCATGTCCGCTGGGCCAGCTCCGCCGCGGCGTGCTCCGAGTGGGACTACTTCTGCCGGTTCGACGGCGAAGCGCTCGCAAGCGTCGAAAACGGCACCCGCAAGGACCTCGTCTACGGCTCCGACGGTCAGGTCGCCAAGACTACGGTCGTCTTCACGGACGGCGCGGCCGCCTTCCGGTTCAACGACGACGGCAAGCTCACCTGGATCGACTTCAAGGTCTATCCCGACAACGACAACAACCTTCAGTTCGTGCGCGTCGTCGGCGATTCCCTGGCAAACCCGTAAACCGGATAATCCCGCATCCCGCCGGAAGGAGAAGAGACGATGGCAATCGGTGAGAAGAACGGATGGAAGAGCACGGAATACCGCCTGAAGGGCGAATCGATCGAAGAGATCGCCGCCCGGATCGAGGGCTATCTGCGCGACATCCGCACGGAGCGGACGGACATTCTGCGCATCCGCTTCTCCCTCGAAGAGGCCCTTCTCCGCTGGCGGGATCATTTCGGGGAGGACGCGCGGGTCCGGATCGGGACGGGGATGCGGCTCGGGCGGCCCATGATCACAATGGAGCTGCCGGGCGACAACTACGATCCCCTGACGAGCGCGGAGAACGATCTCGGCGCATGGGCGGACACCCTGCTCAACGGGATCGGGCTGAATCCGATCTACGCGTACCGCCGGAACACGAACATCGTGCAGCTGCGCCTGAAGCGGCAGCACATGCATCCGGCGGCCGCCCTCGGGATCGCCGTCATCATCGGGCTCCTCGTGGGGCTCATCGGGGACGCGGTTCTCCCGCAGGACGTGCAGGACCGCGCGCTCTCCGTGTTCTTCGAGCCGATCCGCAGCGCGTTTCTGCGGATTTTGAACACCGCCGGCGGTCCGATCGTCTTCTTCTCCGTGCTGGCGGCGGTCTGCGGCGTCGGAAACGCGGCGGCGATGAACCGGGACGGAAGGCGGCTGATCCTGCGCTTCCTTTTGAGCGTCACGTTGATGACGGCGGCGGTGACGGCGATCACGCTCGTCGTCTTTCCCCAGCTGTCCCGCGGCGAAGGGAGCGGCGGCATCCACAGCGTGCTCGACTTCGTGATGCACATCATCCCGACGGACATCCTCTCCCCGCTCATTTCCGGCGATTCCCCCCAGCTCATCCTGATCGCGCTGGTGCTCGGGCACGCGTTCCTCACGATCGGTCAGCAGACCGGCGGCGTGGTCGCGCTCATCGAGCAGCTCAATACGACGGGGCTTCTGGTCGCGGACTGGGTCGGGCGGGTGACGCCGTTCTTCGTCTCGATCCTGCTCATCCTCGGGATCTGGAACGCATCGCTCGCGCCGCTTCTCGCCATTTGGCAGCCGGTCGTCTTCTTCTGCCTCCTCGGCGGTGCGCTCTTCCTCGTGCAGTTTTTCCTCGCATCGTGGAAGGTGAAGATTGCGCCGCGGCGTCTGGCCCGGAAGATGCGCGCCTCGTTTGAAGCGGCGCTCCGGACCAATTCGGTGAATTCGGCATACGGCGCAAACGAGTTCTGCTGCGAGAGGCGGCTCGGGATCGGGCGGCGGCTCACCCGGATGGGTTTGCCGCTGGGCCTGCTCATCTACATGCCCGCCGGGACCGTGGCCGCGCTGATCGTGGTCTTTTACGAGGCGGCGGCAAGCGGCGTCGGGGTGACGGCCTTCTGGATCGTCATGGCGGCGCTCCTGACCGCGACGCTTCAGGCGGCGAGCCCGCCGGTGACGGGCATCGGGCTATTGACCTACGCGGTGATCTTCACGCAGCTCGGGATCCCGGAGGAGGCGCTCACGACGGCGATGGTGCTGGACGTGCTGTTCGGCTTCGCTGTGACGCCGCTCAACCAAGCGATGCTGCAGCTGGAATTGCTGCTCGAAGCGGACCGCACGGGGGAGCTGGACCGGGGCGTGCTGGAGAGATGATCTATCCGGAATGGGGATAAAAGAAACACGGCAAGACAAAGGCTGACGCATCGCGCCGGCCTTTTTTGCGTCAGCTTTTTCTTGTTTCTGCGCGGCAGGGCTATTTGGGCGGGAAATTGTATTATATCTGCGCGGCAGGGCCTTGCGGATTTGGGATCGTGCGGATCGATTGCTTTTTTGTCTTCGCAGACGGCGCCCGGGAGGACCCTCCACGGCCGGGTCCTCCTGGGAGGCTCCAGGCCGCCCAAGGCCGTTCCCGCCTTGGGAATCCACCCTCCAACGTGCGTACCATAAGTTTTCTGTACCTTAGCTCAATGGGATGCAGCGAACGGC